>NZ_JBIMEV010000050.1:0-32021 GCF_051262595.1 Salipaludibacillus sp. CF4.18 | reverse complement strand
ACAAAAAGGCCTTTCAGTAGCATAAAATACTACTGAAAGGCCTTCTAATCTAAAACTATTCCGTAACGAACGGCAATAATGCCATTGTACGAGAGCGCTTAACTGCGCGAGTTAATTGACGCTGATATTTTGCAGAAGTTCCAGTTACTCGGCGAGGAAGAATTTTCCCACGCTCAGAGATAAACTTTCTTAGCAAATCTAAATCTTTATAGTCAATTTTTGTAATCTTATTTACTGTAAAGTAACATACCTTACGACGCTTTGGACGACCACGACGTGCCATGCGTATCCCTCCTTTTATATTTTTCCCCGATTTACAATCGGTTTAAAAGGGCAGGTCATCATCATTAATGTCGATCGGCTTACCATCACTGGCAAATGGATCATCATTTGAACCTGATTGATTTCCTTGACCACTTTTATTTCCTTGACCAAAACCTTGCTGCCCAGATCCTTGGTTCGGATTTCCCTGATAACCGCTGTTATCATTTTGCTGCCCATAATTGCTTTGGTCCGCACCTTGTCCAGCATTTTGGTTTCCGCCACCTCCAGATCCTCCAGAACCGCGAGGCTCTAAGAATTGAACGCTATCGGCTACCACTTCTGTCATGAAAATACGTCGCCCTTCACTGTTGTCAAAGTTTCTTGTTTGTAACCTGCCGTCAACGCCTGCTAAACTTCCTTTTTTAAGATAGTTAGCTACATTTTCAGCTGGTTTTCTCCAAACCACAACATTAATGAAATCGGCTTCCTTATTTCCCTGTGTGTTTGTGAAAGGGCGATTTACAGCTAAAGTAAAAGATGTAACAGCAATTCCGTTGGCTGTGTAACGTAGTTCTGGGTCTTTTGTTAAGCGTCCAACTAAGACAACGCGGTTTATCATCCGAATTCCTCCCCGGAATGGTTTCAATCTATTATCATTTTAAATTAGTCATCTTCACGAACGATAAGAGAACGTAAGATGTTATCGTTAATGGAACTTAAACGGTTGAATTCGTCAAGCGCTTGCTTCTCAGCGTTCAATTTTACGAGAACGTAGTAGCCTTCTGTGAAATCCTCGATTTCATAAGCAAGACGTTTCTTACCCATTTCCTTCGTTTCATTCAATTCTGCGCCGTTGTCCGTCAATACCTTGTTAAATCGTTCAACAATTTCTTTTGTTGCCGCTTCTTCCAAGTTAGGACGTACGATGTACATAATTTCATAATTGCGCATTTCTGTCACCTCCTTTTGGTCTAGGCCCTCTTCCTATAGAAAAGAGCAAGGAGCAAGCATTTATTTCCTTTTGCTCGCAAGAATATAGTATATCAGATATAAGAGTACGAAACAAGTAGCGTTTTACTATTCTTTAGAAACATCCAGAACATCCAGAAAACAAGAAAAGATAGCCGGGTTCGAGTACCCCACTATCCTCTTCCTAATCTATACATTAAAACGGAAATGAACGACATCTCCATCTTTTACAACGTACTCTTTACCTTCCAATCTTACTTTTCCATTCTCTTTCGCAGTGCTCATGGATCCAGCGTTTACTAGGTCCTCATAAGAAACCACTTCAGCGCGAATGAAACCTCGCTCGAAGTCTGTATGAATGACTCCTGCTGCCTGGGGTGCTTTCGTTCCATGAAGAATTGTCCAAGCTCTTACTTCTTGTTTCCCCGCTGTAAAATATGTTTCTAATCCCAGTAAATTGTACGCAGCTTTAATTAACTGGTCTAATCCTGATTCTTCAATTCCTAAGTCTTGTAAGAATTCTTCTTTTTCATCGCCATCCAACTCAGCAATTTCAGACTCTATTTTTGCACATACAACAATCACTTCGGAGTTTTCTTCTTTGGCAAAGTCCATTACCTTTTTCACATTTGGATTACCAGAAACATCTAACAGCTCATCTTCACTCACATTTGCTGCATATAATACTGGTTTCCATGTTAATAGATGCAAACCTTTTACGATTTTTTGTTGGTCTGTCGTAAATTCCACACTTCGAGCCGGCTTTTCTTCTTCAAAAGCATCTCGAAGCTTCGAAAGGATTTCATATTCAACAACAGCATCTTTATCTTTTTGTCTAGCCAATTTTTCGACCTTACCAATACGTTTGTCCACCGCTTCCATATCAGCTAGAATTAATTCGAGATTTATCACTTCAATATCGCGAATTGGATCCACACTGCCAGACACGTGTGTAATATTGTCATCATTAAAGCAGCGTACAACATGAGAAATGGCATCTACTTGACGAATATGAGATAGGAACTTATTCCCTAACCCTTCCCCTTTACTGGCACCTTCCACAATTCCGGCAATATCCGTGAATTCAAAAGCTGTCGGAACCGTTTTATCAGGTGTAACCATTTCTGTTAGCTTATCCAGTCTTGGGTCTGGGACTTCTACAATCCCTACATTCGGATCAATCGTACAGAAAGGGTAATTTGCTGATTCTGCTCCAGCCTGTGTAATTGCATTAAATAACGTGGATTTACCTACGTTTGGTAGTCCCACGATTCCTGTTGTTAAAGCCATACATCATACTCCTTTTATTGGAAGTTCACTAAGTAACGGAAACGTGCATCACACGTGTCTCCGATTATTGAACACAATTTTTATTTCAATGATTTCTTCTCGTCCAAAACTACATCCTTATTAATTATAGAGATTTATATGAAAAAGCGCAAGAGTATCAGTTATCGAGTAGAAGCGATTTAAATACTAATAAAATAGAGACTCCCGCATCAAGCGAAAATCTCTATCATCATAACTGCTCTTTCGTTTCAAGAACTTTTTTAATCTTTTTAGAAAACTCTTTCCTCGGGATCATTACACTATGTTCACAGCCAAGACACTTTATTCTAATGTCCATTCCCATTCGAATAATCTGCCAGCGATTTACTCCACATGGGTGTTGCTTTTTCATTTCTACAACATCGTGCAATGCGAATGGTGTGTCTTTCATATCTTTCACACTCCTGTTTCCATTGGTTGTCCCCTATTATACACCAACTTTATTTTCAAGTGTTATCAAACTTATGGATAATTGGATAAAGCATAATTGATGCTAATATATAAAGGTTTAATAACCCATATAAAGGGTAAAGTATTCCAACTAATTTTGAAAACCCAAAGGTTGTTAAAGGCATCATTAGGATTGACAGGACTAATGCCAGTGCCCAGAATGGTATCTTTATTAAAGGTTGAAGTCTTGTACACAATCCGAGCATACCCGAGGCAGCTGTAGTAAATATTGCAGCCCACAGCAATCCGGACATAACCAGAACCATGAAATACGGATAATTTTTCAAAATGGCGAATAGAGGTATTTCATAAATCATTACTTCTTGTGCTACTTGAATTAACGATTGATTATAAAGATAAGAGATGACCCCTAGCGTACTGGCACTCCCTATACTTGCAATCCATATCTCACCACGATGTTTTATTTTTGAACCAATAGCACCTAATACTGCTATCAAAGGTAATATATTTAAAGCGGTAAATGTAAATGCAGATGGCCAATTTGCTTGCTTTGTCCACTCAAATCCCATATCCCATCCTACGCTTTTTTGAAAAACTAGAAGAGTAGTCACTAAGAAAAAAATGAGCAATGGAATAATGAGCGCATTTATGGATGTCATTCCATTAATGCCCCATATAAAAAGTAGTACTAAAAGAAAAGCCAGAATCATTACCCCATACCAATAAGAAACATGTAATACTTCTAAAGTTGCGCCTCCACCAGCCATCATAATGACTGTCGTGGAAAATAAGTACAGGATAATCATTCCATCATACAGTTTGGTCAGTTTCTTACCCATCAATTGCTCTAAAATTGGTAAATAATGCTCGGAACCATGATTTTGACTAATCGTCATAATTACAAAAGTACACGTAAAGAATAACACTGTGAATAAAAGTATTGCTAGTCCACTTTCGTATCCAAAAAATTGCCATAATTCTCTACCTGATGCATATCCTGCCCCAATCATCGTTCCAATAATAAGAAACATCCATTTAATCCCGGCTTTCCACAAAACAATCCCTCATTTCAATCTTTTGACGTATAGATCCATGTTTTGATCCGTATACTGTTACTACTATTTTTGAAATGAGGGTTATATGATGAATTATGGACAACTTTTTCATAAAAAGAATTCAGACTCCTTTAGGATCCACGTAGAAGAGCCTCTCAGAGTACAACAACTGGCCTCTGCTGTCTTTTCTTTCTTACCGGCAAGTGAGGATAGATCTATTGTAATCGTCTGTATTGGCAGCGATCGTTCAACTGGTGATTCACTAGGGCCTCTTATTGGAACTAAATTATTAGAACGGCAATGTCCCTTATTTTCTATTTACGGAAGTCTATCCTCTCCGGTTCATGCCAAAAATTTAGAAGAAACAATGTTAACCATTAAGACCCTTCACGATAATCCTTATATTATTGCTGTCGATGCATGTTTAGGTAGAACGACAAGTGTTGGTTATATGACGGTCGCTGACGGTCCAGTTAAACCTGGTGCCGCTGTTCAAAAAAGTCTTCAACCAGTAGGAGATATTCATATGACTGGGATTGTCAACGTCTCGGGTTACATGGAAATGTTAGTTTTACAAAATACGAGACTTTCTCTAGTAATGGATATGGCAGAATCAATGTCGAGAGCAATATGGCGTGCTGCATTTTGGCAGAAAAAAAGAGCCACAACACTGGCTGTTGCGCCTCAAAAGGAAATCAATCTTTAGTATTCGCGACTCGTTCAATTATTATCTTACTCTTTATAAGAGAGAAGCAAGTGATGCTGACTTCTCTCTTTCATCCAGTAGAACTATACAGAAAGCTCCACCTAGCCTTTTGAGCCACACTTTTTAACATACAGCCTTTTAAAACCACTTTCTGCGTTAACAAAGGAAGACTAAAAGAAACGATAATATATCAAGACAAATAAAACGGCAATTACAATGGAGGGCAACAGATTTGCTATACGGATTTTTGGTAATCCTAATAAGTTCAAACCAATACCAATGATCATAATTCCGCCTACCGCTGTAATTTCACTAATCATTACATCAAGTAACTCTTCTGGTAGCCATTGGATAATAAACGTAGCTGACAACGCTATTAGTCCTTGATATATAACTACTGGAACAGCGGAAAACATGACACCAATACCCAACGTTGCCGCAAATACAATCGAAGAAAATCCATCAAGTACTGATTTCGTAAGCAAAACAGAATGATCCTGGCGAAATCCACTATCCAATGCCCCAATAATTGCCATTGCTCCTACAACAAAAAGGAGTGTTGCTGCTACGAAACCTTCTGCTATTTTTCCATCACTACTTTTCTTCATTTTCCGTTCTAACCATGTTCCTAATTCATTCAATTTACCTTCAATATTCATTCTTTCACCAATTATTCCACCTAATGCAAGGCTAAAAATTAAAATTAGAAACTCCGTGCCTTCCAAAGTCATTGTAAACCCAAGTACAAGAACTGCTAAACCTATCGCTTTCATTACTGTATCTTTCATCGACTGGGAGAAATGTTTTACATTTACTCCTATCCATGCACCTATAATAATCGCTAGTCCATTTGCTAGCGTTCCCAACAACACCATTCAAAAATTCCCCTATCCAAGTAAACCTTCTTTTATTTCTTTCATTGCTTCTAAAAACTTTATTATTTCATTCTCGGTATTATATATTCCTACACTAACCCTGACTAAGCCGCCGGTAGTCGTTTGATACTTTTGGTGAATCATTGGTGAACAATGTAACCCGGCTCTAACAGCAATTTGATAATGGTTATCTAATATTATTGCTATTTCATGACTATCAATGCTATCTAGTTGGAATGAGACAACGCCTAAACGGTCCTCTCCCTCTTCCGGCCCGTAAACCGTAATAGAGTCTATTTTTTTCAGTCCTTGAATCAATTTAGACGTCAACTGTTTTTCATGTTCATGAATATCAGTTATTCCTTTTGATTGCACTTCCAGTATACCTTTTAGTAAACCTGCTATCCCAGGCGTATTCATCGTGCCACTTTCCCAACCTATTGGCCACAAACAAGGTTGTTCAGGTTTTTCTGATTGACTTCCAGTACCACCTACATATAAAGGCTTAAGTTCCACTTTTGTTCCAACAAGAAGAACGCCAACACCTTGAGGCCCCAACAAAGCCTTGTGCCCTGGCACTGCTAGCATGTCTATCCTCATTTCTTTCATACTAATTGGCAATATACCTGCCGTTTGCGAACCATCTACGCAGAAAAGAGCATCGTATTCTGAAACTAGTTGCCCAATTTCTTGAATTGGAAGTATCTGCCCGGTTACATTCGATCCATGAGTTACTACTACTAGCTTTGTTTGTTTTGTTATTTTTTTACTGATTTCCTCTGTCCAATTCCCTTCCAACCCTATGTAATCTACGTTGATACCAATTTCGGTTCGTAATCGTTCTAAAGGTCTTCTTACCGAATTATGCTCTAGTACTGTAGTAATAACATGATCCCCTTTTTCCCAGGACAAGCCAGCAATCGCTTGGTTAAGAGCGGTAGTTGCATTTGAAGTGAAAATAATTCTTTCAACAGAAGGTGCCTGAAACATATCTTTTAACTCTGATCTTGTTTCTTCTATTATGAAACTCGCCTGTCTTGAAAGTTGATGTCCACTTCTCCCTGGGTTTGCACCATATGTATTTACTGCGTCAGCCATTGCTTGAGCTACACTAGCCGGTTTAGGGAAACTTGAAGCTGCTTGGTCAAGATAAATCATGTTTAGACCTCCATTTAAAACGACGTAGATTTTATCTTTGTATTATCTAAATTACTTCGTAGACCTTCCCAACTTTAGATACTAGATAGAACTTTAAAATTTCTCCGTGTTTAGAGAGTATTGTGTTCGTAGAGTAGAGAGGTTTGAATACCTTCTAGCCGGACTGTTTGCGGTTTTTAACTTTAGAAAAGATGACCCAACGAACGGGCCACCTTTTGTCCTTACCTATTCTTCTTCCGTTGTATGAAGTAATTCTAAAATTCTTTCTAAATCTTCATCAGTAAAGAAATCAATTTCTATTTTCCCTTTACCTTTCCCTTTTTTAATCTGAACTTTTGTTCCAAAATATGATTTTAAAGCTGATTCTCGATCCTTTAAAAATGGTGACAGTGTGTTTTTCGAAGTTTCACGTGAAACATTTTCATTAGAACGTTGAATCCATTCCTCAAGTTGTCGAACACTCATTTTGTCTTTAATTATTTTTTGCAATAAGGGGGTTAGTTTATTTTTGTCTTTCAGCGATAAAAGTGCTCTAGCGTGCCCCATAGATAACCGTCCGTCCGAAAGATATTGTTGTACAATTTGTGGAAGTTGCAACAATCGTACGTGATTAGCGATATATGGTCTGCTTTTCCCTAGTTTTTTAGAAAGTTCTTCTTGAGTGACTTGCAAATGTTCCATTAATTTCTGATATGCCCTTGCTTCTTCTAATGGATTTAGATCTTCTCGTTGAATATTCTCAATAAGAGCTATTTCCATCATTTGATCCTCGGTTAATTCTTTTACAACCGCCGGAACTGTTTTAAGTTCAGCATTTTGTGCTGCGCGATACCTACGCTCGCCTACAACAATTTCATATCCTTTAATACTTTTTCTGACGATAATAGGCTGAAGAATGCCATGCTCGAGGATAGATTCGCTTAACTCTTTGATTGCAGCTTCATCAAATGTCTTCCTTGGTTGATATGGGTTTGGTCTTAATTCTGATACATTAATACTTTGAACTTGATCTTCTTGAGTATAAGATGTATCAGGAAAAAATGCTCCTATCCCTTTTCCCAGTCCTCTAGCCATGGCTCATCACTTCCTTTGCTAATTCAGTGTATACTTCTGCACCGCGTGACTTGTTATCATATGTAATGATTGGTTTCCCATGACTCGGCGCTTCACCTAGACG
The DNA here is from genome assembly GCF_051262595.1 of Salipaludibacillus sp. CF4.18. Classification (NCBI taxonomy): domain Bacteria; kingdom Bacillati; phylum Bacillota; class Bacilli; order Caryophanales; family Bacillaceae; genus Salipaludibacillus; species Salipaludibacillus sp. CF4.18. The sequence continues at coordinate 24,077 of NZ_JBIMEV010000050.1, read as the reverse complement.
TACATTACGAGGAATAATTGTCTTAAATACTTTTTCACGAAAGTATTTTTTTACTTCTTCGATGACTTGAAGTCCTAAATTGGTTCTAGCATCCAACATTGTTAATAAGACTCCCTCTATCTCCAAATCTTGATTTAAATGTTTTTGGACTAATCTAACTGTATTTAATAATTGACTTAACCCCTCTAATGCATAGTACTCGCACTGTACTGGTATGAGTACCGAGTCTGATGCCGTTAACGAATTGATAGTCAACAGACCTAGGGACGGAGGACAATCAATAATAATATAGTCATATTCATCTTTTATTGAGTCAATAGCGCGTTTTAATCGAACCTCTCGTGAGATCGTTGGCACTAATTCTATTTCCGCTCCGGCAAGTTGAATCGTAGAAGGTATGATATGTAACCTCTCTGTTGGTGTAGGTACGATTACATTTTTTGGTTTTTGATCCTCTACTAGCACATTGTATATACATTCATCAATGTCACCTTTATTTATTCCGATCCCGCTTGTAGTATTTCCTTGGGGATCTATATCAATAATAAGTACTTTATTTCCTTCATGAGCAAGACAAGCACTTAAATTAACAGCTGTTGTTGTTTTCCCTACTCCACCCTTTTGATTGGCTATGGCGATTACTTTTCCCATCATGTCACCTACCTAACTCTCTAAACTCTGCATAACAATCTTCATTATAAAAATAAGCTTATTCCATCTTAACTTATACAGGTACTTCTCATCAGCCCCAACCTTGCTTTTAATTATCAAACTTTTCAATTTAACAACTCTACTTTTACGCACATAGTCATTAATTTACATTTTCGCGTGATAACCACCTATTTTATCTCTAATATCCTGTTTATTCTATCATGAAAAAAAGAGATTTAACGTAAATTCAGCGTTATTTTAGCAAAAATAATACTATGGATGTGTTTATTCAAAAAATAACCGTATCCGCGAAGTTATCGAATACGATTACAATTACTCTAAAAAAAGAGAGGTATTATCAAATTATCAGAGATTGAAACACTCTAATTCTAATTATTTTTTTGGTATGCGGATTGTGAACTCATAATACTCTTCATGTTCCTCTTCATTTGTGTCAATATGCATTCCTGTCTGAGCAACCATATCGACCGATTTTCGAATTGTATTCATTGCAAGTCGAGTGTCTTTTGAAACAGCTTTGCGGAACGTTTTTTTCTTTTCTTTCGGAGGCTCTTCTGAAAGCTTTTTTATTGCCTCTTCTGTCTGTTTTACATTCAATTCATTTTCAATAATTTTGCCTAGTAACATTAATTGTTTTTTCGGATCCTTTAACGCGATTAATGCCCTAGCATGTCGCTCTGTAATTTGACGGTATAAAAGCGCATCTTGTACTTCGGAAGGTAGTTGTAATAATCGAAGCTTATTGGCCACGGTTGATTGTCCCTTGCCAAGTCTTTGAGCTAAACTTTCCTGGGTTAATCCATGGAGTTCCAAAAGTTTTGCATAAGCAGTTGCCTCTTCAATAGACGTTAAGCCTTCTCTCTGAAGGTTCTCTATTAATGCAATCGAAGCCGTTTGAGAATCATTGAATTCTTTGATAACTGCAGGAATCCGTTCCCAGCCCAGCCTTGTAACGGCACGCCAACGACGCTCCCCTGCGATTATTTCATATTTCCCATTCCGCTCTCTTACAACAATCGCTTGAATGACACCGTGCGTCTTAATTGTTTGCGCCAGGTCGTCGATTCGATCGTCATCAAACACTGTTCTCGGTTGATATCTGTTTGGTACAATATCAGCTACTAATAGTTGATGGATTTCTTCTTTATGATTTATGACTGGCTCTTCTGTATTTTCCTGTTTGTCGTTCAAGCCAAAAAGCTTTGAAAATGATTGTTTCATGTCGCCCCCACCTTCATAAAACTACCTTTCTAACTCACTAGCAATTTTAGAAAATATGTTGATGAACTCTAAGCAAATTGAGGTGATTGGGTGGCAACCCTTTTAACTCAGAGCTTGGACATTATTCATGTTCAACAATATTCTCTTATAAAGCCTTTAAAGCAAGAAGAAAGGATATTAACTAAAATAACCAGCATCACATAAAAATGTTCCACGTGAAACATTTTTATCGTAATCACCAATATCTTTTTGTAAACGTAACATTTGTTTCTCCATCTACAGTATACGTGAGAATAAAGAAATCTTCTATAAAAAACTGTTAGAACATTTGTTTTCCTTTTTTAATATCCATTTTGGAATAGCGATTATCCAACTAAAAAACATTTAAAAAGTATGGCGATATACTAATTGAGCATAGTTTCCGATTTACAATAATGGCTCTTTATTTGGTGTGCCTGCTTTTCTTGGGAATTTTTTAGGTGTTAATTTTTGTTTTTCCACTATAATGACAGATCGCTCACTTTCTTCTATCGGTAAAATAAAGTCATGTTTATTGATTACATGACCACCTAAAAGTTGAAAGGCTTTTGTGGAATTATGTAACTCATCTTCCGCTCCTGCACCTTTCATAGCAATAAATTGACCATGTTTTTTAACTAGTGGGAGGCATAATTCTGCTAATACTGGCAATCGGGCAACAGCACGAGAGACGGCGATGTCATATTGCTCACGATGTTCCTTCTTATTGGCGAACTCTTCTGCTCGTGAATGATAAAAAGATACTCCTTTTAGTTGAAGTTCTTCTGCCAATGCATGTAAAAAGGTAATTCGCTTTTTTAAAGAATCAACAATAGTTACATGAAGCTGGGGAAAACAAATTTTTAAAGGGAGGCTGGGAAACCCAGCCCCTGCCCCAACATCTACGATCGACAACTCTTCTTCAAAGTTTTTATAAAAACTTACCGAAATAGAGTCATAAAAATGCTTTAAATAAACATCTTCTTTTTTTGTAATGGCCGTTAAATTCATTCGTTCATTCCAGTCTACAAGTGTTTGGTAATAACGGTCAAATTGGTCCATTTGAGACTCATTCAGAAAGATCCCTTTTTCTTGAAGTGCTTCTTGAAATTGTCGTTCGTTCATTTAAGACTCCACCTTCATCTTTTAATCAACTTTTTTGAGCTTACCTTGTTCCATATAAACTAGTAGAACGGAAACATCTGCCGGATTTACCCCGGATACTCGAGAGGCTTGCGCCATAGATAATGGTTTCACTTCAGAAAGCTTTTGTCGAGCTTCCATTGCCAGTCCTTTAATAGATAAATAGTCGAGATCTACAGGTAATTTTTTGTTTTCCATTTTTTTCAAACGGTTAACTTGATCCAGTTGTTTCGAAATATAGCCTTTGTATTTCACCTGAATTTCAACTTGCTCTTTTACATCTTCTTCATAATCATTTTCAGAAGGAATTAACAGGTTAATCGCATCATAGTGAAGCTCTGGGCGTTTTAATAATACTGCAGCATTCATTGCTTCTTTTATAGGGGAAGATCCTGCTTTTTCTAGAACAGCATTTGTTTCCGGAGAGACTTTTACAAAACTATTTTCTAATCGCTCAATTTCTACTGCTATTTTATCTTTTTTACTAATAAACTTGTCATACCGCTCTTGGGATATTAGACCTATTTCATAACCTTTTTCTGTTAATCTTAAGTCTGCATTGTCGTGACGCAATAATAATCGGTACTCTGCACGGGACGTGAGTAAACGATAAGGTTCATTCGTACCCTTTGTCACCAAGTCGTCAATTAACACACCTATATAGGCTTCTGAGCGATTTAAGATTAACGCTTCTCGATCTTGTGCTTTACGTGCTGCATTTATACCTGCCATAATTCCTTGACCTGCCGCTTCCTCATATCCGCTCGTACCATTTATCTGACCAGCAGTGAATAGACCGCTTATCTTTTTTGTTTCTAATGAAGGCCACAGCTGTGTGGGTACAATTGCATCATATTCGATAGCATATCCCGGACGCATCATTCGTACATTTTGTAAACCAGGTACTGTCTTTAGAATTTCATGCTGCACGTCTTCCGGAAGACTTGTTGACAAACCTTGAACGTATACTTCGCTTGTGTTACGTCCCTCTGGTTCCAGAAAAATTTGATGTCTTGGTTTATCATTAAAACGAACCACTTTATCCTCAATAGAAGGACAGTAGCGTGGACCTGTTCCTTCGATCATTCCGGAATACATAGGAGATCGGCTTAAATTAAGATTTATCAATTCATGTGTCGCCTCATTTGTATAGGTTAACCAACAAGGTAGTTGGTCAGTAATAAATTTAGTTGTTTCATACGAAAACGCTCGCGGAACATAATCACCTGGCTGAATTTCTGTTTGGGTATAGTCTATCGTTGCACCATTAACTCGAGGAGGCGTCCCTGTTTTAAAACGCACCATTTCAAACCCTAACTCTTGTAAATGATAAGAAAGATTTACAGACGGCTGCATGTTGTTAGGTCCACTATCATAGGAAAGGTCACCTAAGATTACTTTTCCTCGAAGATAGGTTCCTGTTGTTACAACTACTGATTTCGCTGAATATCTAGCTCCTGTTTGTGTAACAACTCCACGTATTTCCCCATTCTCTACGATAAGTTCTTCTACCATTCCTTGTCGAAGTAATAAATTATCAGTTTCTTCGATGGTACGTTTCATTTCGTGCTGGTATGCAAATTTGTCAGCTTGAGCTCGTAATGCACGAACTGCAGGACCTTTTCCGGTATTAAGCATACGCATTTGAACGTGCGTTTTATCAATATTTTTTCCCATTTCACCACCGAGTGCGTCAATTTCACGCACAACAATCCCTTTTGCGGGTCCGCCTACGGATGGATTACAAGGCATATATGCTACGGCATCTAAATTTAATGTCAACATTAAAGTATTTGCACCCATTCGTGCAGAAGCAAGTCCTGCTTCTACCCCCGCATGGCCGGCACCGATAACAATGACATCAAATTCGCCTCCATTATAACTACTCATCTAACATTCCTCCTCTAAGAAAAACGGCATAGCCGTCTTTTATTAAATACAGCGTCAGCTTCCGCCGCCCCGAGTAGCACCTACGTAGTGTGTGTAGGTGCTACTCGAAAGGAGGTGGGTTTCCCTTGATACTTGCGGCGTGAAGGTAGCTGCTAATTTTATAAACTCTTATCTTTTTAAAAGACCCATGACGATCTATTATTAAATCTCATTCTTTATTTCCCTAAACAAAACTGTGCAAATAATTGATCTATCAAGCTTTCTTGAGCACTATCTCCAATGACCTCACCGAGTAATTCCCATGCTCTTGTAATATCGATTTGAATCATATCTACTGGCATATCAGCGTCAACTGCTCCCAATGCCTCTTCCACCGATTGTTTAGCCTGATGCAATAAAGCTATGTGACGCGAATTAGACACGTATGACATATCTCCGGTATCCAAATCGCCTTCAAAGAAAAGATCGCGTATCGCTTCTTCTAACTCATCCACACCTTCATCCCGCACAAGAGATGTAGCGAGAACTGGACGATTACCCGCTAGTTTTCTTACATACTCAATATCAATGCGATCCTCAAGGTCCGCCTTATTAACAATGATTATGCTTTCGTTTTCCTCGGTTAGCTTCAAAAGTTCTAAATCAGAGTCCGTTAAAGGTTCATTTTGATTCAAAACAAGTAACACGAGCTCTGCTTCGTTTAGTACCTTTCTTGAACGCTCCACGCCTAATTTTTCTACAATGTCTTCCGTATCTCTTATTCCGGCTGTATCCAATAAACGTAAAGGAACACCCCTTACGTTGACGTATTCTTCAATGACGTCTCTCGTTGTTCCAGCTATCTCCGTTACAATTGCTTTGTTTTCATGAACAAGACTATTTAATAAGGATGATTTTCCAACATTCGGTCGACCAACAATAACTGTGGATAGACCTTCACGTAAGATTTTACCTTGATGAGCAGTCTGCAAAAGACGTTCGATCTCCTTTTGGACAAATGTGCCCTTTTCTTGAAGAATAGTAACTGTCATCTCTTCAGCATCATATTCAGGATAATCAATGTTCACTTCTACGTTTGCAACTGTTTCTAATAATTCCTGCCGTAGTTTTTGAATTCGTTGGGACAATTTTCCTTCCACTTGATTCATCGCTACATTCATAGCACGGTCTGTCTTAGCTCGGATCAAATCCATGACACCTTCCGCTTGAGAGAGGTCAATACGTCCATTTAAAAATGCACGCTTTGTAAATTCACCGGGCTCTGCAAGTCTTGTCCCTTGATTAAGCACAAGATGCAGCACTCGATTGACTGAAACGAGTCCTCCATGACAGTTAATTTCAATCATGTTTTCCTTCGTATACGTTTTTGGCGCACGCAAAACAGAAACCATCACTTCTTCGATCGTTTCACCACTTTTAGGATCGTATATATGGCCGTAATTGATAGTATGACTATCAAGAACTGTTAACGGGAATTTCCCCTTATATATTTTATCTACTATCGCAATGGCATCTTCTCCACTAACTCGAACGATTCCGATTGCACCCTCGCCCATCGGTGTGGAGATGGCCGCTATTGTATCAATGTTCAATTAGCCCACCTCCTCCTTTCTTCTTCGTTAATCTATATAAAATGGTTATAAATGTTAAAGTTAGAATTGAAACCAATTTATGATTCCAACTATCTAGAATATCATAAGTTATCGTAATAAGATAGCTCTTTTACTAGGGACTTTAGTGTTTTATAAAAGTCATCCGTTAAAAAGTTTTCCACATTTCCCTTTATGACACTGATAATGGGTTATCCACATGTGGATACCTCAAAATTATAACAGTATCCACAATAATATCATGAAGACGGTCAGATTCAAAATACTAATGGAATAAGCCTGGCCTTTATAAAACATTTTTTCTTTCTCAAAAGCTATTAAATCAATGTAAATGTATTGAATTCATCTCTATTATTTGGCAATGAGAAATTTTAAAATACATTCTAGCTAGATAATTTTGAATTTGATTGTTGTATTTAATGGATTTCTTGAGATATCTGAGTCGATGACGCCTGAGCGTTTCTTCATGCGTAAGCTATATATTGTCATTATATCGACAAAGGCTTCTTTAGAGCGTTTGCTGGGAGAGGTATAGTAGCACGTTCTTTTTCCCGCGGTGAACTGAACAACCCTCGCGGAAATCAGCCGCCTAGAGCGATTCAACCACCTCTGAACGATCTAAACAACATTCTGAGTTAACAGAACCCTCATTTGATAGAAAATCAGGCTGCAGAGAATAAGAAAAAGCATAGCGTCTGTATAAAACTTTTATTCTTATTTGGTGAACTTAGTTCTCTGTTATTATCGAAGGTTTTTTGACAGAATTCCCGATCGCTTTCCGTGGATGTAACTAAAGACATCCCATAGTTACACTTATAGGAGAAGTGAGTTCCTAGTGTCATTAAAAACGGAAGATAGCTCTACTCAACCGGACACTAGGCACCTGAGTGTCCTCTAAAATCTGATACTATAAAAAAAGAGGCTGTGCTAAAAAGTCATTTGACCCTTTTGGCATAGCCTCTTAACAAACTATTTAATTCGATTTTTCTAGGTGACTGATCATTTTGATTTAGGTACAACAACAATACGCCTATGAGGTTCCGTACCATCTGAATAAGTAGCAACCTCTTTTACATTTTGTAAGGCTGTATGAATGATTTTCCGTTCATGAGAATTCATTGGCTCGAGTCGAACTTCACGTTTTGTTCTAATTGCTTTGCTGCTTAACCGCTGCGCCAACGTTTCTAATGCTTCTTTTCTACGTTCACGATAGCCTTCAGCATCCAAATAGATTCGAAGATAGCTTTCGGACTGTTTATTTGCAACGAGATTGACTAAATACTGGAGAGAGTCAAGAGTTTGTCCTCTTTTTCCAATGATAACGCCTATGTCGGAACCTAGAATATTTAAATAAGTTCCTTCTTTTTTCGTCTCTTCTTCAATCGTTGCTGAAACCCCCATTTTATCAATGGTATCTCGTAAAAATAAGACGGCTTCTTTCACAGGATCAATATTAACCGTTACTTCTACGATTGCAGGTTTGCTGCCAAATCCAAATATCCCTTTTTGGCCTTCTTCTATAACGTGAATCGTTACATTTTCTCTTTCTGTGTCAAGCTTTTGTAAACCCGTTGCCACTGCTTCATCTACAGTTTTACCTGATACAGTCACTTTTTTCACTTATTTTTCGCTCCTCCTGTTTTGGCGTCATTTACCTTCCCAACATTAGGACCAGTGATAAAATATGTCTGAGCAATCATGAACAAGTTACCTATAACCCAATATAACGCTAATGCAGATGGGAAAAACGCTGCAAATGCAATAATCATAATTGGCATGATGTACATCAAAGCCCGCATTTGAGGATTATCTTGAACCATCATCATTTTTTGCTGAATAAACGTTGTTGCGCCTGCAACTAATGGCAGAATAAAGTACGGATCTGCACTTCCTAATTCAAACCATAAGAAATTTTGAGGGGTCCCTACGTAACTTGGATCCACTTCTGGATTGATTGCAGGAGTTCGAATAATCGCATGGTAAAATGCAATCAATATCGGCATTTGAATTAAAATTGGAAAACAACCAGCTAATGGATTTACTTTATGTTCTTGGAACAGTCCCATCATCTCTTGCTGAAGTTTCTGTTGTGTTTGCTTATCCTTCGCGCTATGTTTCTCTCGAAGTTCTTTCATCTGCGGTTGCAAAGCTTGCATTGCTTTTGTACTCTTTGTTTGTTTGATCATTAAAGGCAAAATCAATATGCGCAGTAAAAGAGTCGTGATGATAATCGCTAAGCCATAACTGTTTCCTAAAGCCTCTGCGATATTTTCCATTAACCAGGACAATGGGTATACAAAGTAGGAATCCCATATCCCTTCATTTTCCGCTTTAATCGGTACATCAATGTTAAAACATCCAGTCATAAAGACCATTAAACCGACTAATAGTGAAACTAAACCTAATTTCTTTGCCACTCTAGGTCCTCCTATCTCTTCCCTAACTATTAATTTATAGAGGATGTTCAATAAAACCTTTATCCTTGCGAAGAAAAGCCAATCTCAAAACGTAAACTTTTACACTATGGGATTATTTACTGTCAACGCCCTGATTAATTAGCTTTTTGAACACACACTTATATTACGTCATTTAAAGAAATAACATCTACTCCACGCCAATGCCCCCTGCGAAAGAGATTATCATTAAATGACCGAAATAACTTGGATGATGATTATCATTCACTCTTTTTTTCAGGAACTGTATCAATTCCTCCAGGGTGAAAAGGCTGACATTTCAAAAGTCGTTTGACTGTTAACCAACCACCTATTACTATTCCAAAACGCTCTATCGCCTCGATCCCATAATGGGAACATGTAGGATAAAAACGGCATGACGGCGGGGTAAAACGTGAAATGTATTTTTGATAAAATCTGATAATCACGATAAATATTCTTTTCACCTTTTCTCACCTCTTGACCTCTCAATTGAATGGGTCTTCTGAAGCTTGGCTACTTTTAACACGTGGTTCAATGATTTCTTTATTTCATGGTAATCCATATCAGCTACTGGTTTTCTGGCAATGATAATGACATCACGATCTTGGTGGCATTTATCTGTCAATTCCCGAAGTACTTCCTTCATTAACCGTCTTATTCTGTTTCTCATCACAGCATTCCCAATCTTTTTACTTATAGACAGACCAAAACGAATCGTTGTTTGATCAACTTTTTTTACTTGGTAAACGACAAATTGACGGTTGGCAACAGAATACCCCCGTTGAAAAACGTGCTGAAAGTCTTCGTTTTTTTTCAATCGGTACTCTCTCTTCATTCCTGCACCTCATCTATCCATTCAAACAAATGCTATCTAATCTAAGTTCGTCTGTCCCATTCTACATTATAAAGAATAATAGACTGATTAGCCATTGCTTTCTAAGATTTTATGTAATAAGAAAAAGAAAAACCGCATCGCGGTCAATAATCTTAGTTAATTGAAGAAAAACCAGATCATTACTCTTCATATGAATGATGAAGAAACGATCTGGTTCATCTTGGAATCCGGTCAACATAGTAAATACTACAAAAAAGTCCTCTTATTTCGAGAAAAAAGACCACTGATCACACAGTGGTCATTTACGCTGATAGTACTTTTCTACCTTTACGGCGACGATTAGCTAGTATATGACGACCATTTTTTGTAGCCATGCGAGCACGAAAACCGTGATTCTTTTTACGCTTTCTATTATTTGGATTAAATGTTGGTTTGCCCATCTATTCCACCTCCTGAGGTTTCTAATTAATTAATTATGATTAACATATCATCATCTTCTGCATCGCTTATCGTTCCACATACGATGAGATTGACAGTCCTGTAAATTATATGAGAGTCAGAGGTTAATGTCAAGTACCCTTTTAATATTTCCTTCCTCTGGGTCCTTACGCTAAAAAATGTTTTCATTAAAAAATATATCTGTGGACAACTTTCAACAAAATATTACATCTTTCCACAGCAGTTTACACAGGCTTTACACAAAATATTGTGCTGTGGACAACTTTTAGACACAACCCCTTGAGTAGTGTGGATAACTCCTAGTATTCCTTGTGCCCCTTCTCTTAGTTTGATATCATATTCTTGTTTTTTCAAGTGGAAAACCTGTGGTAGAATATAAACTATCCACAGATGTTAACAACTTTGTGGATAGTTGTCCAAGTCTCTTTATATTGTTATCCACATCTTTGTTAATTACGTGGACATATATTATCTCTTCCTATATACTAGTTTTTCCACAAGTAATTCAGGAAATGAGTATAACTTTATATTTATACATTGCCATTATACATTGGTTGTACAACCTGCGAACTTATTTTTAAATTCGCTTTTCTGTTATGTAACAAACCGCAAGGGAGGGATAAGAAAATTGGAAAATCTTGAAGACTTATGGGAACAAGCCCTATCTAAAATCTCAGAAAAAGTTAGTAAACCGAGCTTTGATACGTGGTTTAAGTTCACAAAAGCAGATTCTATTGATCAAAGCTCTAACACAATCACTGTGATTGCACCTAATGAGTTTGCAAGAGACTGGCTGGAAAATCGTTATTTCGGAATTATTACAGAAACTTTAAATGAATTAACCGGTGCTGAGCTTGAAACGAAATTTATTTTACCTAAAGAAGATAAGAATAATGATTTAGACCTTTTTGACAAGGTTAAACAATCACCTGAACCTCCTGCTCAAAACCAGGAAGAGATTATACCGAAACATATTCTTAATCCAAAATATACATTCGATACGTTCGTTATAGGCAGTGGTAACCGATTTGCACATGCAGCATCCTTAGCTGTCGCTGAAGCCCCTGCTAAAGCGTATAATCCTCTTTTTATCTATGGAGGAGTCGGATTAGGGAAAACTCACTTAATGCATGCGATCGGACACTATGTCATGGATCATAATCCAAATGCTAAAGTCGTCTATTTGTCCTCTGAGAAATTTACAAATGAATTTATTAATTCCATACGAGACAATAAAGCCGTTAATTTTCGTAATAAATATCGAAATGTAGACGTGCTGCTCATAGATGATATTCAGTTTTTAGCTGGAAAAGAACAGACACAAGAAGAATTTTTCCATACATTTAATTCGTTACATGAAGAAAGAAAACAAATTGTAATATCCAGTGATCGTCCTCCTAAAGAAATTCCTACATTGGAGGATCGACTGCGTTCCAGGTTTGAATGGGGACTGATTACCGATATTACTCCGCCGGATCTGGAAACAAGAATTGCTATTTTACGTAAAAAAGCAAAAGCTGAGAATTTAGATATTCCTAATGAAGTGATGTTGTACATTGCAAATCAAATTGACACAAATATTCGTGAGCTTGAAGGTGCACTCATCCGTGTTGTTGCGTATTCATCGTTGATAAATCAAGATATGAACGCTGATTTGGCTGCTGTTGCACTAAAAGATATTATTCCAAATTCAAAACCAAAAACGATTACCATTGCAGATGTACAAAAAACGGTAGCTGCGACTTTTCAAGTAAGAGTGGAAGACATGAAAGCAAAGAAAAGAACGAAAACTGTCGCTTATCCTCGCCAAATAGCGATGTATTTGTCACGGGAGATGACAGACCATTCATTGCCGAAAATTGGGGTTGAATTCGGGGGAAGAGATCATACTACAGTCATCCATGCCCACGACAAAATTGCCAGGTTGTTTGCTACTGATCAGGATCTGCAAAAACAAATACAAGAAATCAAAGAGCAATTGAAATCGTAGACCTGTGAAAACTGTGCATAACTCTTAGAATGTTATGCACACCTTGTCCACAGGTGGATAACCTGTCCTGTATAGCTTATTTCTAAGTTATCCACATGTTAACAGTCCCTACTACGATTACTTCTAGAAATAACTATTAAAAAGAATGATATAAAGGCTTATTAAATTAGAATTCAAAACACAGCTAGTGATATAGAAAGTGAGGAAGTAAAAAATGAAATTTACGATTCAACGTGATCAATTTGTGCAAGGAGTACAACATGTATCAAAAGCTATCTCATCAAGGACAACTATTCCTATTTTGACGGGAATTAAAATTGAGGCTAGTTCAGAGGGGGTAACTCTTACTGGCAGTGACTCTGATATTTCCATAGAAGCATTTATACCGAAAGAAGATGGAGATACAGAACTTGTTGATGTTGAAAAAGAAGGAGCTATTGTCTTACAAGCTCGCTTTTTTGGAGATATTATTAAAAAACTTCCCGAAAGCCATGTTGAAGTTACAGTATCAGATCAATTTGTTACTCAGTTAAAGTCAGGATCTTCCGTATTTAATCTAAATGGTCTGAATCCAGAAGAATATCCTCGATTACCGGAAATAGAAGAAGAAAATGTCTTTAAATTACCTAAAGATTTATTAAAAAGTATTATTCGCCAAACAGGATTTGCTGTATCCACAGTGGAAACACGACCTATCCTTACGGGTGTTCATTGGTCCATTGAAGATAATCAACTTACTTGTACATCCACAGATAGTCACCGTCTGGCAATGCGACATGCTAAGGTTGAAGCAAATACCTCAGATTTATCTTTTACAAATGTTGTTATTCCAGGCAAAAGTTTAAGTGAATTGAATAAAATTCTCGATGATAAAGAGGAATGGATTGAAATTATCGTGACAGATAATCAAATTTTATTTAAAGCAGCAAATTTATTGTTTTTCTCGAGGCTTCTTGATGGGAATTATCCAGCTACGAAAAATATGATTCCTACACACTCAAAAACTAGTGTGAAGTTGAACGCGAAAAAATTGCAAGACGCTATTGAACGTGCGCTTCTTTTATCAAGAGAAGGTAAAAATAATGTTGTAAACGTGAAAACTATTGAGGATAATCAAATAGAAATCACATCGGTCACTCCGGAAGTTGGTAAAGTAACAGAAGATGTTGAAAGCCTTGAGTATACTGGCGAAGAATTACGAATTTCTTTTAACGGAAAAAATGTGATTGATGCGTTGAAGGTTATTGATTCGACTGAAATAGTCATAAACTTTACAGGTGCTATGAGCCCATTTGTGATGAAGCCTGTAGAATCAGATCATATGCTGCACCTTTTCTCTCCAGTAAGAACGTATTAAAATGTTTTACTGACGTACTATAATCACCCATTCCTAGGATTCAGAGAGGAATGGGTGATTTCTCTATGTTGTAAAAAAATCAGATTGGCGTAAATAGAAAACTTTTAGTACAATATAAAGTGAGATAAAATCTGTGCGTGATAAAATAGTGAGAAAAAGAAAGTGAGTGACCAAATTTTGAGAGAAACGATTATGATCAAAGAGGAATACATGACTCTCGGACAGGCATTAAAAGAAGCTGCCGTAATTGAATCCGGTGGAGCTGCAAAGTTCTTTTTAGCAGAAGTACCCGTTTGGGTAAATGAAAAAGAAGAAAATCGCAGAGGTCGAAAACTCTACCCTGGTGATCAGGTGACAATAGAAAATATTGGTACGGTATTGATTGCCAGAGATGAAACATAAAGAGGGATTTCGTTGTACATTGATCAACTAACACTTAAAGATTACCGGAACTACGGGGAACTAACACTATCTTTTGAAAATCAAGTAAACTTAATTCTTGGTGAAAATGCCCAAGGAAAAACGAACTTGATGGAAGCTATTTATGTGCTTGCCATGGCGAGATCACACCGTACATCAAAGGATAAAGAGCTCATTCGCTGGGATCAGTCGTTTTCTAAAGTTGAAGGTCATCTCACGAATCGTCATGGACCACTTCACATGGAAGTGGTGTTTTCTCAAAAAGGAAAAAAAGTAAAGATCAATCGGATTGAAAAAAAAAGATTAAGTGACTACATTGGTTCTTGTACCATCGTCATGTTTGCACCTGAAGACTTGACGTTAGTAAAGGGCAGTCCTCAAATACGTCGCCGTTTCCTTGATATGGAAATGGGTCAAATATATTCTATTTATCTTTATTATCTTTCTCAATACCATAAAATTTTGAAGCAGCGCAATCAGTGGCTAAAGGATGTTCAGCAAAAAAAGGTTAAAGCTAATAGTGACTTTCTTGAAGTCATGACCGATCAGCTGATTCAAGCTGCAGCTCAAGTCATTACAAAGCGTTATTCTTTTATTGAAAAACTTCAAGCTTGGGCTCAGCCTATTCACCATGAAATTAGTCGTGGGAAAGAAAGGTTGGAAATCAAGTATGTTCCCTCCTGTGGAGTATCAGAAGAGATGGACTTGTCGACAATGGTAGTAGTATTGAAAGAGGAATTTAAACGAGTAGAAGAAAGAGAGATACAAAGAGGAACGACACTAATTGGTCCGCATCGTGATGATCTGGCTTTTATAGTAAATGATCGTGATATTCAAACATACGGTTCTCAAGGACAACAAAGAACAACAGCACTATCTCTGAAACTCGCGGAAATTGAATTAATTTATGAGAAAACAGGCGAATATCCAATTCTTTTACTTGATGATGTTCTATCTGAGTTGGATGATTTTCGACAGACCCACTTATTAAATACGATCCAAGGGAAAGTGCAAACTTTCGTGACAACTACAAGTGTGGATGGTATTGACCATAGAATTTTGGATGATGCGGAAACGTTTTACGTAGAGGAAGGATCGATTCAGCGAAAAGAATGAGGTGGGAAACATGTTTATACATTTAGGCGGAGATATGGTCTTGAAAGCAGATGTAATTATAGCGATTATAGATCATCATAGTCATGATTTATCAAAAGAAAATCAACGATTTTTGCAAGATCATATAAAACGTAAAAAAACGATTAAAGTAACGGAGGATATTCCAAAATCAATCATTGTTACGAAAGATGATATCTACTTATCCCCTATATCCTCTCTTACATTGAAACGTAGGGCCGAGACGGCTGCAGTGATTCCAGAAGAAGAATAAATATACGACTATAGATTACTTAGTAGCTCTACTACTAGGAGAAGTGTAGGTGAAGAACAGTGAGCATAGAACAACATTCCTATGATGAAAGTCAAATTCAAGTTTTAGAAGGTTTAGAAGCCGTTCGTAAAAGACCGGGTATGTATATTGGTTCAACAAGTGCACGTGGTTTACATCACCTTGTTTGGGAAATCGTTGACAACAGTATTGACGAAGCAATGGGAGGACACTGTGATAGGATTCACGTTGCTATTGAAGAGGACAATTCGATAACGGTAGAAGATAATGGTCGAGGAATTCCGGTCGGTATTCATGAAAAAATGGGCCGTCCAGCAGTAGAAGTTATCATGACTGTTCTTCACGCAGGAGGGAAATTTGGCGGTGGAGGTTACAAGGTTTCCGGTGGTCTTCACGGAGTGGGTGCTTCTGTAGTAAATGCACTTTCCACGCATTTGGAAGTGCAAGTTTTCCTAGACGGAAAGATCCATAAAATCGAGTTTTCACGTGGGATTCCCCAAGGGGACCTTCAAGTAATTGGTGAGACAGAAAAGAACGGTACATTCATTCGATTTAAACCGGACGAAGAAATATTTACAGAAACAACGGAATATGAGTACGATCTTCTTGCTAATCGCCTTCGAGAGCTAGCCTTTTTAAATCGTGGTCTTCGTATTTTCATTACTGACAAACGTGAAGGCGGCAAATCGGCGGAATACTTTTATGAAGGTGGCATTCAATCGTTCGTCGAACACTTGAATCGAACAAAAGAACCTCTTCATGAGCCTCCTATTTTCATTGAAGGAGAGAAAGATGGAATTACAGCTGAAATTGCCATGCAATACAATGATGGTTTTTCCAGTAATCTATATTCATTTGCAAATAATATTAATACCCACGAAGGTGGAACCCATGAGTCTGGTTTCAAAACTGGCTTAACTCGTGCAATCAATGATTATGCACGTAAAAACGGCTTATTTAAAGATAATGATCCAAACTTAATCGGAGACGATGTACGTGAAGGATTAACAGCAATCATTTCTGTTAAAATTCCTGATCCTCAGTTCGAGGGTCAAACTAAAACAAAGCTGGGTAACAGTGAAGTCCGAACGATAACTGACTCTTTATTTACTGAACATATGAGTAAGTTTATGGGAGAGAACCCCTCTGTTGCCCGACAAATTGTCGAAAAAGGATTGATGGCATCACGTGCCCGTGATGCTGCTAAAAAGGCGAGGGAACTTACAAGACGAAAATCGGCATTAGAAATCAGTGCTCTACCAGGCAAATTAGCTGATTGTTCGTCAAAGGATGCCTCTATTAGTGAGATTTATGTCGTAGAGGGTGATTCCGCCGGTGGCTCAGCAAAACAAGGTCGTGATCGTCACTTTCAAGCGATTTTACCATTACGCGGTAAAATTATTAATGTAGAAAAAGCACGTTTGGATAAGATTCTTGCAAACAATGAAATTCGCGCAATTATTACTGCATTGGGAACCGGAATTGGCGCTGAGTTTGACATCACAAAGGCAAGATATCATAAAATTATTATCATGACGGATGCGGATGTGGATGGCGCTCACATACGAACGCTATTGTTAACGTTTATTTATCGTTATATGCGCCCGTTAATTGAAGAAGGCTATATTTACATTGCTCAACCGCCGCTTTATAAGGTATCTCAAGGTAAAACAATAGAATATGCCTATAATCAAAAAGAAATGGAACGAATTTTCAAGGAATTACCAGCAACTCCGAAACCAACTTTACAGCGTTATAAAGGTTTAGGGGAGATGAATCCAACACAGCTTTGGGAAACAACGATGGATCCATCAATGAGAACTGTATTACAAGTGAGTATGAATGATGCTCTTGCTGCTGATGAAATATTTGAAACATTAATGGGTGATCGCGTGGAACCACGACGTGATTTTATACAAGAAAATGCTCATTATGTTAAAAACTTAGACGTTTAAGAAACGATAATTAATAGACGGCTATGTCGTTTCTCTAAACAGATAAGAAAGTATAATTTAACAACTCTCTTGATGCCACGCGCACCTGGGGAAGCCGCTCAATTCCAGTAGCACCTACACGCAATTCAAAGGTGCTACTCGGGATGGCGAAAGATCACAATAAAAGACGCTATGCGTTTTTCTTAACTAACGTGAAAGGTTCGGTACTGTATTAACAGTATCGAGTCCTATACATAAATGAATAATGAGTGTACGGGAAACAAACGTTTGGAAACTGGTGAACGGAGGTACAAGGAATGGCTGATCAAGAAGAATCTAGAGTCAAAGATATTAATATTAGTCAGGAAATGAAAACATCTTTCATGGATTATGCGATGAGTGTTATTGTAAGTCGTGCTCTTCCTGATGTTCGGGATGGATTGAAACCTGTTCACCGTCGTATTTTATTCGCGATGAATGAACTTGGTATTACAGCAGATAAATCTTATAAGAAATCAGCTCGTATCGTAGGAGAAGTTATTGGTAAGTATCACCCGCATGGTGACTCTGCTGTATATGAGACGATGGTTAGAATGGCACAGGACTTCAGTTATCGCTACATGCTTGTTAACGGACACGGAAACTTCGGTTCTGTCGATGGCGATGCAGCAGCAGCGATGCGTTACACAGAAGCGAAAATGTCTAAAATTTCTATGGAACTTGTACGTGATATTAACAAAGATACAATTGATTATCAGGAAAACTATGACGGTTCAGAATCTGAGCCGATTGTAATGCCTGCAAGATTCCCAAACTTATTGATTAACGGAACATCGGGTATTGCTGTTGGTATGGCTACTAATATCCCGCCGCACCACTTGTCTGAAATTATAGATGGGGTTTTGGCATTAAGCAAAAATCCTGAAATAACAACCGCTGAATTAATGGAGCATATTCCTGGTCCAGATTTCCCAACTGCAGGTGAGATCGTTGGAATTTCAGGAATCCGCCGAGCATATGAAACGGGTAAAGGTTCGATCTTAATACGCTCTAAAGCTGAAATTGATGAAGTAAACGGCAAGCCGCGAATTATTGTTAGAGAGCTTCCTTACCAAGTGAATAAAGCCCGATTGATCGAGAAGATTGCGGAACTTGTACGTGATAAGAAGATTGACGGGATAACCGATCTTCGAGATGAATCAGACCGCACTGGAATGAGAATGGTCCTTGAGCTTCGCCGCGACGTGAATGCAAATGTTTTATTAAATAATTTGTATAAGCAAACAGCACTGCAGACGAGCTTTGGTATTAATATGCTTGCTCTAGTCAATGGTCGTCCAAAGGTAATGGGATTAAAAGAGGTGTTATTTCACTACTTAGAGCACCAAAAAGTTGTGATACGACGCCGCACAGAGTTTGAGCTACGTAAGGCGGAAGCACGTGCACATATTCTTGAAGGTCTTCGTATTGCATTGGACCATCTCGATGAGGTTATAGCCCTCATTCGTGGTTCCCAAACAACCGAAATAGCCCGCAACAGCTTAATCGAAAAATTCGAACTTTCTCATGATCAAGCGCAAGCGATTTTAGATATGCGTTTGCAGCGTTTAACTGGTTTAGAGCGAGATAAAATCGAAGCCGAGTACTCGGAACTTAGAGCGAAGATTGCTGAGTTAAAAGCTATTTTGGCAGATGAAGAAAAGGTATTAGAAATTATTCGCGAAGAGTTAACGGAAATTCGCGATAAATACGGTGATGATCGTCGAACTATTATTACGTTCGGTGAAGATAGCTTAGAGGATGAAGATTTAATCCCACGCCAAAATGTGGTTATTACGTTATCACATCACGGGTATATTAAACGACTACCAGTCTCCACGTATCGTAGTCAAAAACGCGGTGGACGTGGTGTTCAAGGAATGGGAACTCATGATGAAGATTTTGTACGACACTTGTTCGTGACAAATTCTCATGATACGTTACTGTTCTTTACAAATAAAGGGAAAGTGTATCGACTAAAAGGATACGAAGTACCTGAACAGAAACGTACGTCTAAAGGGATTCCAATCATTAACCTGCTGCAAATAGAAAAGGGCGAGTACATTAGTACAGTCATTCCTATTTCAGAGTTTACGGAAAACCAGTCATTATTCTTTATGACAAAATACGGTGTGTCAAAGCGTACTGAATTAAAGGCTTTCGCAAACATTCGCCGAGGTGGACTATTTGCCATTAAACTTCGAGAAGAAGATGAATTACATGGGGTTCGCTTAACAGATGGTTCGAAAGAGATAATTGCAGGTACGCATCTTGGTATGTCGATACGTTTTAATGAAAATGATGTTCGATTAATGGGACGTACGGCAGCCGGTGTAAAAGGTATTAATTTATCTCAAGGTGATGAAGTGATTGGAATGGATACGATTGAAGAAAATCATGACATTCTGATCGTAACGGAAAATGGGTTCGGGAAACGAACACCAATTGAAGAGTATCGCCAGCAAACACGAGGTGGAAAAGGTATTAAAACACTTAACGTCACCGAAAAAAATGGGAAACTTGTCTCGCTTAAAGTTGTATCTCCAGAGCACGATTTAATGGTTATTACGACGAATGGGGTTATCATCCGCATGCACGTAGCCGAGATTTCTCAAACAGGACGAAGCACACAAGGTGTGAGACTCATTCGAGTAGGTGACGAAGAGTTCGTATCAACCGTTGCCCGTGTAAATATTGATGATGTCGAAGAGGATGAAGAAGTTGATCCAGAAGCGCAAACAGAAGCGTTAGTTACTGAATCTAATTCTGATATCGAACAAACATCCGATACCGAGACTTCTGATGAAGTCAGCGACACAGAAACGGAAATAGAAAAACAAGAAGAAACAGATGAAAGCCAAGACACCGACGATAATGATGATTCCGAGAGCTGAAGCTCTGATTAGTAAAACTAATTTTTAAAAAGATGCCACAAAAGCCCAGTGCTTTTGTGGCGTTTATATTTTAGATTCAAGTATACATAAATTTACATTCGACAAAAAATGTTAGAAACTTTCTATATAGGGAAGTGGCTATATATATACTTTTGTGAAAGGAGAATTGAGATGGAACCTAATCAAACCGGTTTAAAAACATTTTCGGAAACATTAAAAACACCAGTTTTCTTAATTTCGATAATTATTGCAATTATATTTGTTGCGGCTGGAATTATTTTACCTGATTTTAATCAGTATATCGACGCTACCTTCAATTGGGTAGTAACAAACCTTGGGTGGACATTTATTTTAGGAGGGAGCTCATTTTTATTTATTACTCTCTTTTTAATTATTAGTCCGCTCGGAGCGATTAAACTAGGTGAGGATCATGAAGAACCAGAATATTCGACACCCGCTTGGTTTTCCATGCTTTTTAGTGCAGGTATGGGAATTGGACTGTTATTCTGGGGAGTATCAGAGCCAGTTTTTCATTATAATACACCAGCTTATGGTGAAGGTGGAACTGCACAGGCTGTTCATATGGCTCTACAGTATTCATTCTTCCATTGGGGACTTCATCCTTGGGCCATTTATGCTGTCGTGGCATGTGCACTTGCTTATTTCTCCTATAGAAAAAACTTGCCGATGCTCTTGAGCTCTACATTAGAGCCAATTTTAGGACGAGATAAGATTAACGGAGGGTTAGGAAATACAGTAAATATTGTTGGAGTTCTAGCAACTTTATTCGGTATTTCTACTTCACTAGGTTTAGGAGTTATGCAAATTGGAGCAGGTATGGAAACACTATTTGGTATTCCAAATAACACAGCATTGTGGATGGGTATTATTGTCGTAGTAACGATTTTAGCGATCCTTTCAACGACTACTGGAATAGATAAAGGAATCAAGTGGCTCAGTCAGATAAACTTATCTGTCGCTGGTTTACTTTTATTGCTGGTCCTCATTCTTGGGCCAACTTTATTTATCCTCAATGCATTCACACATGCAACAGGTTCATATTTACAAAATATCTTACAAATGTCGTTTGGCATTGATGCTGCAGGAGAAGGAACAGAAGGTTGGTATGGCAGTTGGACAATCTTCTACTGGGCTTGGTGGATTTCATGGGCTCCATTCGTTGGATCATTTATTGCACGTGTTTCTAGAGGGCGTACGATTCGAAGCTTCTCTATAGGAGTTTTACTCGTGCCAACAGCGGTTAGTATGGTATGGTTTAGTGTTTTTGGTGGAGCAGCCTTGTTTAGAGAACACTTTGGTATTGGAGGAATCAGTGAAGTAATTGGTGAAGACGAAGCGCTAGGTTTCTTTGTTGCCTTAGCTGACTTTCCCTTTTCAAGTTTGTTAGTAGCAATCGCAATGATTTCAGTTACTGTCTTTTTCATTACTTCTTCTGACTCGGGTACGTACGTTATTGGAATGCTTACGTCACAAGGAAATCCAAACCCGCCATTAGCACTGCGTATTACATGGGGGACGATAGAAGGAGCCTTTGCAGCGGTCTTACTTTATGCAGGTGGATTAGGTGCATTACAAACTGCTGCGGTAACCGGCGGATTTCCGTTTATGCTTATTATGTTTTTAATGGTCTATTGTTTGTTTAAAGCATTATTTAAAGAAATGAAAGAAGGTTCACTGCCGGTTGAGAGACAACGCGTGCAAGCCGCACTCGATGATATCCGGGCAGAGCAAAGAAAACATCTAGAGGCGAGAGACATGGTCAATTCAGGCGAGAAAGAAGACGATAAATAATATTGCATTCTAGAATAAATAGAGAATGGAGGGTGACTGAAAAGTCACCCTCTTTTATATAAAAGATACTATTATATTCAGTGTAGGTACTAGAGCATCATCGCTTGTAACTGAGTGGAAATCAAAGGTTTTCTAAGGTATTTTTTAATGCGTGCCCTGTTTGTATTGATTGACTCCTGATGAAGTATCAATTAAACCTATCAAAATTGATTTTTTGATGATATTTCATAAATTTATAAAAAAAGTAATATTCCATCTTGACATTAAAATGATATTTCTTTCAAATAGAGAGAGGACATAGTATTTACTAGTTTAGGGGTTAGGTAAAATCTATTTATTATCAATAGCAAAAAACATACGAATAATTCTGTTACAATGAAAAAGTGAGTTTTTGAACATTGTTATTTTAGGGGAGCGGGAACGATGAATATAAAAATAAACTTTTTACTACCTGGCTGTATTTTAGCTCAAGATGTTTTTAAGCTATCCAATAGCCCTTTAATCAAGAAAAAAACAGTGATTACCCCTCATCATATTGAAATCCTAAAACTATTTCTTGTGAAGGACGTCCATGTAGAACCAAAACTTGTCAATGGAAAAACATTTATGCCAAAAGATATTATTAATGAAAAAAATAATGTTCAGAAACCTCTTGTTAAAAAGCGAGAGAATAAAACTTTTATAGATCTTTACTTGAAGGCTGTACAACAATATAAAAAGTTGTTTACAAATTGGCAGGGTGGAACGAAGGTCGAAGCTTTTTCGGTTAGAAAGATTTTCTTACCGTTATTCGAGACGGAACCATCTAAGGAAGAATTAATGCAATTGCATCATTACAGCACAAAGAATGATTATATATATTATCACTCAGTAGCTGTAAGTATCTTAAGTTATATGATAGGAAAACGAACTGGGCTGGAAAACGCAGAGGTAATTCAACTAGGATTAGCAGGTTTATTGTCTGATGCTGGCATGTCCAAACTATCATTTAATGTTTTCGACCAACAGAGTCAATTAACGTCGACACAATATGAGGAAGTAAAAAAGCATCCGATATTTGGTTACCGCATGCTTGAAGACGTACCTGGTTTTCGTAAAGAAGCACTTTTAGGAATTTTACAGCATCATGAAAGAGAAGACGGAACAGGATATCCAATACAAGTAAACTCAAAAAAACTTCATCTATATGCAAAAATAATCGCGATTGCAGATGTATATCATGCAATGACATCAGAAAGATATTATAGAAAGAAACAATCTCCTTATAAGGTTATTGCTTCTTTAAAGATTGATCAGTTTGGACGATTGGATCATAATCTTATTGAAACATTTACACATATGATGATTGATATGTCGATAGGCAGTAAAGTCAGACTCAATAATAACCAAATAGGAGAAGTTATTTTCCAACAAGTTAAGTATCCTACTAGACCGATTATAAAGCTGGATGATGATTCTCATATTGATTTAACGAAACATGTAGATATTGTAATAGAAGAAGAATTAATATAATCAAAGAGTAATATGACACTGTGTTGTTGACATTTGCTTACAAAGTTCCGGTACAATTGCAATATTGTTCAAAAATAATAACCAACTTCTTTGTGTGATTAGAGCAATGAAAGAATCATTTTTACTTTCTCAGTACGCCTTTTAGATACTTTTAAAAGTTGTGAAAGTATTGAAATGTTCCGACTACGAATAATTCCTTGCTTTCTTCAAAAAGTATATGTTATATTATTAAACGTTGCTGAAAAAACAACTTTGATTTTATAACTTTTAAACTTACACGTTATGAAAAATAGAGATGTTGACAACAACAGTATAATTTGATAATATAGTATGAGTCGCAACAGAAACAGCGATTCAACAACACTTAATTAAAACATTGTGTTAATGACCTTTGAAAACTAAACAAAAAGCCAAGCAAAGTGGGATATTTT
>NZ_JBIMEV010000049.1:0-32480 GCF_051262595.1 Salipaludibacillus sp. CF4.18 | reverse complement strand
CTCTATTTGGTAATGAATCTTAACAATTGTTTTATTTTTATCTATTATAGGTAGTGATTAAATAGAAGGGATACAATGACAAGCAATCTTGGCATTGTTTAAACCTTGTTCTGGAAGTGTAGCAGTGAAAGAAATTGGCTATTCCGATCTCGTCATTAAAGATGGTCCAGGGATTAATCGTTAAATGTTGTGAAACAGCTAAAAAGTTTGTGATTGATCTACATCGGTTAATTAGTTGATGCTAGTTAAAAAGGCTTATTAATAGTAATATCCGAAAGGCTGTAATAGTAGAGTTTTGCTTTTTCAGGACTTTTTTGAATTTTTAAAGCATGTCTAATCAGCTAGAAGCACCATTTTTTTCAGTTTAGGTGCATCGTCCGGGACCAGTGAAAAAGTCATTTTTTTTTGAAAAGTGATTTATTTTTAGGTACATAATGTCTCCCCATACGACAAACTTGACTTAGAAGTAATTATAAGACTCGTTTTCCCATCACAATTTTTTCGTTTTAAAAAAGTTGGACACTGTCAGCTGTCCAACGTTCTTAAGGTGTCACCAATTTGAGAAAAAGAATATTTATTAGAAAATTAATAATGTTCCGTTTTTTATAATGGAATTTACAGAAATATAAAGTATTCTAATAAAATAGGAAACTACATAGTCACACGATAAATATAAATCTAGCAATATTTTGTTCTGTGTGACGATTCAAATGAGGAGGAGATAGGATGGAAGTTCAAGATAAAAAAATAGATTAAATGAGGCATCTGTTAGAACCGTTAACTTCAGATGAAATTATGGAAGATGTTGCTATTGTAAGAGAAAAAAAGAATCTCACAGAAGATGCTCGATTTGTTCAAGTTGTCTTGCGTGAGCCTTTAAAGGAAACAGTATTACCTTTCAGGGATGGGGATCCAGTAAATCGAGAAGCTTCAATTGTTATCCTAGATAATGTATCAGAACAGACGTATGAAGTAGCTATTTCAATAACTCACAAAGAAGTAATAAGTTTCATCACACTCGAATCATCAATTGCAAAATTATGTCTAGTGCAGAAGTATCTAATCTAATTTTAATATTTATTTGAATAATCGATTTCGCTATTTTATTCTCTAATTCCTCAGTCAGTATAATATCTTGAACTCCTTGGTGGCCTTTGCCTCTTCACTTCCAATAATTGCTCATCAGATAAGTGTTCTATAAGATTTTTTACTACCATTCCTCCATAAACAAATTAAAAACCATCCCCAACAAAAAGGAAGTGGGTTACGGTCTCACCGCCTAACATTATTAGTATTTATGAAACGGTAATAGGAAAGTTAGTATTATAATACAACTCTAAACAAACTTATTTCTACATTAAACTATTTTGGATAGAATAAAGACTTTTATTAGAATAGATAAATTTTTCAGTTGTCAACTATTCAATTTTAAGTAAGTGATATTAATCAACACTATGATCACGAGGTTCTTCTATGTTCGTTGGGGTGAAGTTATCTGTAAGATCATTTTCGTAAAAAGCTACTAGACCAATGAGTATTGAAGGAAAAACAACGGATAAAAGTAACCCCACTTGTTTTTTATGAAGCAGACGATAAATCATCAACTCTATTTTCCCCTTTTATCAATAAGATTATTACATAGATACTGGTGTATGAAATAATTGATATATATAAAGAAATCCCCAGTAACTTCAACTATGATTAAAGTACCTGACAAAGAATATCAACCAAACCACAGGAGATTGAGTTGTTAGTGCAGCGGAACTCTATAGTGAAATAGGTGACACCTCTAATATTGAATCGCCTAATCAATTAATTAAGAGAGCTGGTACCAACCCTTTAGTGAAGCAATCTGGTGGAGATTTGAGCAGAAAGTGTTCAGTTTTATCGAGCAAAAACTGTTCATTTTAGTTTAGCAGTTACACCGGTTGAAGAAGAAAGGAAAACATTCGAGAAAAGTGTATATAGCCATGGGAAATAAGGCAATAAAGATTGCATTTGGCATGTTGCGAGATCAAAAACCATTTCAATCCATAGATCCAAATTACCAAGTTTTACATGAAATCAATAAAAAACTTAAACATCAAGTAATTTCTACGAAAGAATTATCTATTCGGGCTGTTGCTTAAGTAAAAAGTATTAAACAACGTTTTGAAGCTATTTTTTCGGCCATTGACATGGAACCTATCTTCGAATTGGTCACGAAGAAATCGAGGTTTGGTCGACCGGTGGAGTTGAATTACGCAGCGATGATTTATTCGCTGGTCGCTCGCTTAAAGGAATTAATTAAGCGGCTGAAATATGACTTTATCATCCGTCTAGACTGCGGGTTTTTAGTGTCCGATTTTGTCCCATCCGAGGTCAGGCACCACCGAAAAAAAGAGGGCTAAGTCAAAGAAAGAGCAGGAACAATGGCTCATTGAAAAAGCGGAACGTGAAGCGAATAGCCCTTTTTTAAGGGAAAAATATTTAATGGCGGAATTCACAAGACCTTCAGACTAGCGAATCTTTGTAAAAGTCTGTGAGATGGACTGTCACTTTAGGCTATCTTTTTGTGATAGCAATTGCAATATTCAGACACTTATATTAAAAATATGTTGAAAAAATATATGATAACATATATGATATGTTTATAGGGAATATTCAGACAATACAAATAACAAAGGAGGCTTGTAATTTCTAAATTTCTTTTATTTACCAATAAATGAAAGCGCTTATAAAAAATTGCACTAAGATATTAATTTTGAGACAGAATAAGATGAAATATGCGACTCGGGTACAGTACGAGAGTAATAGAGATTCCTTGAAGTCATAGAAGTAGAAAGTTTATTAGTAGAAAATTAGATCTCGTTATTCAAAGGAGTTGATATTCGTACTTAGGAGCAGTGAAATAAAAAAGGATGATATATCAGGAAAATACTAACAATCTAAGGAGTGGACTTAAATGTCAAAAAAATATAGTAACAAACCAAAAATCTTGTTTACAGTGATGCTAGCTTTATTATCTCTAGTAGCTTGTGGTGAAGTACCGGGGGGGAGTGATCAAGGAGAAGAAACTAATTCTGGATTAGAATCTCTTGAAAATGAAACTGCTACAAATGATGGCAATTCAAATGGTAATTCTCTCAGTTTAGCCGCACACCAACCAGGGATTGCTTATCATAGTGCTGCCTCTGGAATCTCAAGTGTCGTTAGTAGTCAATCAGATACTAGATTAACAGTAAAGCCATTTTCAGGTCCTAATGCATGGATACCTTTATTAAATGAAGGCGAGATTGACATAGGAATTCTTTCTTTTCCTGATGCAGGCTGGGCATTCAATGGCGAGAATGGTTATCCAGAAAAAAATGAAAATCTTCGCATGCTCGTTAATGGAAATAATATAGTTACTTCTGGATTAACAGTAAAAGCAGATTCTGATATTAAAGAAGTTGCTGATCTTAAAGGGAAAAGAGTAGCATCGGATTATTCGGGGAATCAAATCATCCCTAGAATTTTAGAAGCACAACTATTATCCGTTGGATTAAGCTGGGAGGACGTGGAACGGGTACCGGTAACAGAAGTAGATTCCGGTATTAATGCTTTAAGAGAAAATAGAGCAGACGCTGCATTTACTGGCACACCTACCGTAGCCGCGTTTACAGAGATGGATACAACATCAGATATTGACGGATTGAACTGGGGAGGAGTGTCCCCTAAGGATATCGAAGAATTTCCAACAGAAACTGTTAAGGAGATGGCAGAACTTGTTCCTGGTATTCAACCAGTTACATTTGAAAATGGCTTTTTAAATAGTGAAAAGACGCTGGTTAGTTATCCGATTATCTTGGCTGCCTCAAGTCATGTATCCGGGGAGGATACGTATGAATTGGTGAAGACCTTGTGGAATAATTACGAAGAACTGCATTCTCAATTTGCATGGCTTGAGACTTGGGAACCAGAGACAATGTTCAATGAGGATCCACCTGTGCCATACCACCCAGGAGCCGTGGAGTTCTTTAAAGAAGAAGGTGTTTGGACAGATGAAGCGGAGGAGAACCAACAAGAGTTATTAAACCAAGTGGACTAGAACACACATAATGAATGAAGGATTATAGTGAGAATACTTTTTAGGTAAGGGCATCCCTTTAAAAAGGGGTACAGGCCCTTGTCTGAATTCTTAAGAAAAGGAGGGAGAGAGAGGCAATGGCTGATAAAGAAGAACAGAGCCGTTATAGGCAATTGCAAGGAATTTCTTCTATTATATGGAAAACTATATTATTTTTGATTCCATTGGCAGGGATTCTTTATATTTTAAGTGTCTATCAATGGATGGGATTTGCCTTGTTTCTTGAACAATATACGGGCTTATTTCTTGCATTGATACTGGCAGGTGTCTTTATTGGAGTACCTATGAATGTCAATGCTTCTAGAACAAGGGTCCCATGGTATGATATTCTGCTTGCGATAGCCGGATTGTCAGCTGGATTATATATTTCAATTTATTATCCAACTATTGTCATATATTTTGGTTATGTAACAACAGATAGAGTCATTGTATGTGTAATTGCGATACTATTGATACTTGAAGCGTTGCGGAGGTTGTTTGGGTGGGCACTAGTCTGTGTAGTTGGAGCCTTTTTCGTATATGCATTAGTCCCTTCTATTTTTCCGGGGCCTCTTAAAGGGGAAAGAGGATCTTTGGATCAACTATTTAATTATTTATACCTAGATTCTAGTAGTCTCCTTTATATGTTAAATATTGCATCAACCATCGCCTTAGCATTTATTTTATTTGGTCAGATACTGTTAAAGTTCGGAGGCGGAGAAATTTTTAATAACTTAGCTTTTGCCTTTTTTGGACGTTTTCGAGGAGGTCCTGCAAAAGCTTCTATAGTTGGCTCTAGTTTAGTTGGTAGCGTGTCAGGTGGACCAGTATCCAACGTGATGTTGACTGGAAGCATGACCATACCTTTGATGATTAAAAATGGATACACTCGAAGACAAGCTGGTGCCATTGAATCGGTGTCCTCTACAGGAGGGATGATTATGCCACCTGTGATGGGGATTGCAGCGTTCATCATTGCTGAAACTCTGGGAGTGCCTTACGTTGAAGTAGTTATTGCTGCTATAATTCCTGCTTTTTTATATTATTTATGTTTGTTTGTTCAAGTTGACTTAAAAGCAGCAAAGCAAGGGCTACATGGAATGTCGAAAGATGAAGTACCAAAGGCTAAAAAAGTCTTGGCCACGGGTTGGATAATTATCCCTGTTTTCGGAGCGTTGCTTTATTTTTTATTTGTGGCAGGTTACACACCTACGACTAGTGGTGTCTATACTGCTTTAATGGCCATTCCTATTTTGTTAATTCAAAAGACTCAGAGACACCGTATTTTTCAAAGGCTTATGGAAGCGATGGTTGATACTGGAAAAACCTTACTAGATATAGGCATAATATTAGCCGCCGCAGGTCTGGTGATTGGTATTGTTGGGATTACGGGCTTAGGATTTAACTTAGCTCTCACACTTGTAGAGATAGGTCAGTCAAATCTCATACTACTACTTGTGACGAGCGGTATCGTTTCTATTGTGTTAGGAATGGGAATGCCGGCAGTGGCAGCATATGCCTTGGTAGCAACATTAGTTGCGCCTGCTCTGGTTGAGCTAGGAGTTAATCCGATGGCTGCTCACCTGTTCGTCTTTTATTTTGCAAACATGTCTAACTTCACACCGCCAATTGCTGTAGCCAGTTTTGCTGCTGCAACCATAGCAAAGGAAAGTCCATATAAAATTGGTTTTAGTGCGATGGTATTTGGTTTTGTTGGTTTAACTGTACCATTTCTTTTTGTCTATTCTCCTTCCCTGTTACTGGGAGTTGGAGAAAACATTAGTGATGTGACAAGAACAGCTACGATAATCTCAGTTATAATCGGTTGCGTGGTACTATCTATTTGTTTTGTAGGATACCTTTTCAAAAAACTGTCGTCACTTAAGCGCGTGGTATTTGGTATATCTGCATTGTTGTTGTTGCTGCCTGTTTATGAAGGTATGCCATATATGTGGACATTAAATGTAATAGGTCTGACTCTATTCATTGTTTTATTTGCAATAGAGTTAAACTCGCGTACAAAAAAAAGGGATGACTTGGAAAAGAGTCCTTCTGAGCAGCCAAACATTTTATGATCGATTTAGGATGATAAGAAAGTCCATCAAATTATTTAATTTATAACTTTGGAGGTTTTATTATGACAGACTGGAAAGTAACGATGCTAGGAACCGGAAGTCCTCGACCTGATTTGGAAAGATCGAGTCCTTCGCAAGTGGTTCATTTAGGTAACACACCGATTTTGATTGATTGTGGAGAAGGCACAACCGCTCAGTTACAAAAAGCTGGAATTCCACCACAATCAGTGACTAATCTATTTATGACTCATCTTCATTCGGATCATTTATTAGGATATGGACAATTTTTACTTGGTGGCTGGGGGTTAGGACGGAGAAAATTAAGAATTGTGGGTCCAAAAGGAATCAAACATTATCATGAAACGATGCTTTCCTTGTTTAAAGAGGACATCGATTATCGTGTAACGTTAGGACGTTCGCCGAAGGGGGTTCTTGAAAATGTTGAAATTATTGAGATTGAGGGGCCTGGGGAAATCAACCTAAACGCAGCAGATATTCCGGCCCGTGTTTTCACAGCTGAAATGGTTCACAATGTTCCAACATACGGCTTGCGTTTTGAAGGGAAAGATCAAGTTATCGTACACACCGGGGACACAGCGCCAACGGAAAACGCGGTTGCATTGTCCCAAGGAGCCGATATTCTCATTCAAGATGCAGCATTAGCTGTGAATGAAACTTACAAGGATATTACAGATCCTGAACTCCAAAAAATTTGGGACAATTTGCAGAAAGAACATTGTAGTCCTGCACAGGCGGCAGACATTGCCCAAAAAGCAGGCGTAAAAAAACTGGTTTTAACTCACTTCTTGCCAAATGTAGATCAAGAACGAGCATACAAAGAAGCTGCGGACGTATTTGACGGGAAAATCATTATAGGACAAGATCTTCAGACCATAGATGTGGCTATAAAAGAATACAATTAAGAGGATGTGTCAAAGGGCTAATGAAGCTTTTTGACATCTTTTTTTAAGTAATTTGGGTAGTAGACGTGCGAACGGAGACTATTCTTTACAAAAATGTGACTAATCAAGTCATCTTGTAATAACTTATGTCAAAAAGCTGATTAGTATAGCAATGTATAGATTTATCTTTCAATGATAAAATTAAAATATTCGGGAAAACGTGGTTGTTTTTAGGCCATGTGTCTGAACTAAAGAAACCTGGCGATCATATAACAAGAATGATGGCAGATAACCCTATCATATTAACAAAGATCAAAAAGGGGAAAATTAAAGCGTTTTTGAATTCCTGTTCTCACCGGGGCACGCGTCTATGTACTGAAGATTACGGAAATAAGAAAGCGTATACATGTAAATGCCGCGGATGGACATAACAATTGGCAGCATGCTCATGCTTGGAGCTTGCGGAAACTCGGAGGATAGCGCCTCTGATGGAAGAGTCTAAGTCCTCGGGAGAAACACATGAATTTGCTTATTCTCACGTTTTCCCATCTAATCACATTATGGAAACCGAAATTGCTAAGACCTTTGTAAATGAAGTGAATGAAGCTACGAATGGTAAAGTTGAAATTACCACATATCCAGGGAACCAGCTAGCAGAGGCTGATGGGCATTTTGAAGTAGCAGCTACAGGAGTTGCAGATATTGGAGTGAGTGTACATAGAGTTACACAGCTAATCAGTTTCCCCTCCCTGACTTCTGTTATTGAACTTCCTTTTATAAGCGAAACTGGAATAGAAGGATCCAACATCTTATGGGATTTGTATGAGGAGTTTCCAGAATTGCAAGATGAATATGAAGATGTTGAACCATTACGGTTTTCTACTTTGAGATGGTCAGATTTTCACAGTAGTCGAACAGGTAAAAGTGTTGAAGATTTATAAGGAATGAGAATACGCTCTCCTTCACCTGAAGTTAACGCTTGGCTAGAAGAGTTAGGAGCTATACCTAAACCTATGCCAATGCCAATGAACGACGTTTATGAAGCGTTGGAGCGAGGGGTTGTGGATGGTACTGTTGGACCTATTCATACATTACTTGACTTCAGTCTTCAGAAAGTTATTGATTATGTAACGGTTGGAGACTTCTACATGACTACATTTTATTCAGTCATGAATCAAAAAAATTGGGAATCACTTAGCGATAAAATGAAAGACCACATGAATGAAGTAAAAGGCAGACACATGGCGAAATTTGCTGGTAATGTGATCGACGAAAGATCTGAAGAGGCTGTACAGGTAGCAGAAAAAGCAGAAGCTGGATTTTATGATCTAAGCGAGGATGAGTTAGAGGGTTGGAAGGAAAAAATGAATCCGGTTATCGAGGATTGGATTGAAGATAAAGAAAGCAAAGGACTCCCTGGAAAGGAAATTTATCATAGATCGTTAGAATTAAGCCCTGAATAAAAAAACATGTCAATAATATTTCACAAAAAAGTATGTAACGGTAAGAGAGGGAATTACACGAATAATATTATTATTCAGTTACTTAAAGAAAAATATATTGAAATCATATATGATTAAATATATAATGTTCGTAGAAAGGTTATATACATTAACTTTTAAGGTTTTTTAATTAAAAAAGGAGGAGGTATACATGAGTAAAAAATATGATGTAATTAGACAAAAATTAAGAGGTTCCATTTGCCCGGTCATTACTCCATTTAAAGATAATCAAGAGATAGATTTCGAAAAACAATCGGAATTAATTGAATTTCAATTAGAGAATGGCACTCACGGTATTTCTGTAACAGGAACATCTGGTGAACCAAGTTCTCTTACTACGGAAGAGCGTGTTCAAGTAATGCTAAATGCAATGGAAACGGTTAATGGCAGAGTACCATTTGCTCCAGGAACTGGTTCTGTAAATCATGATGAAACAATGTATTTGACTAAAAAAGCCGAAGAGATGGGTGCAGATGCTGCAATGGTTATTGTTCCTTACTACAACAAACCAAACCAGCTTGCGTTGTACAAGCACTTCAAAACAGTTGCTGATTCTGTAGAAATACCAATCATTATCTATAACATTCCGGGTCGAACTGCGCAAAACATGGAAGTTTCAACTATGGCTCGTTTAGTCAAAGATTGCCCTAA
Organism: Salipaludibacillus sp. CF4.18; assembly: GCF_051262595.1. NCBI lineage: Bacteria > Bacillati > Bacillota > Bacilli > Caryophanales > Bacillaceae > Salipaludibacillus > Salipaludibacillus sp. CF4.18. Next base: position 23,263 of record NZ_JBIMEV010000049.1, on the reverse strand, counting down.
CATTGTAGGTGTGAAAGAGGCGAACAAAGATTTTGAACATGTAAACAGAGTAATGCTTAAATGTGGCAGAGACTTCCTTTTGTATTCCGGAATTGAACTGCTTTGCTATCCAATGCTTGCGATTGGCGGAGCAGGATCCATCAGTGCAACAGCAAACGTAGAACCTAAGAAGGTAGCTGAAATGCACAATGCATGGGAAAAGGGCGATATCAAGAAAACACAAGACCTTCACTATGAACTAATGAATTTGAATGATGTTCTCTTTAAGGACACGAACCCAGCTCCCTCTAAAGCTGCATTAGGAATGATGGGTAAAATTAATCCTACATTGCGCTTACCAATGGATCTTCCTACTAAAGAACTTCAAGAGGAAATCCGTGAAACTTTGAAACAATATAACATTGACACTCCAAATGCTATATAAATAAACAGGGAAAAGGAAAGCTTTGAAAGGTTTTCCTTCACCTTTTTTCATTAAAATGAAAACGCTTAAAGAAGTGGAAGGGGCATTATAGAATGAAACAACAGTTAAAGAAAAATTGGTCAATGCTTACAGCTATCTCGATTACTAGTATTCTAGTAATTTCGGCTTGTTCAAATGATACTGATACTTCTTTAGAAACTTCGGGAACTGAATCCGAAGAGACGCAAGAGTTTGTTTTTTCCCATTTTTTCCCGTCAAATAGTCCAATGGAGACCGAAATTGTTCAAGCGTTTATAAGTAAAACAGAAGAAGTGACAAATGGAGAAGTGAGGATAACATCTTACCCGGGAAACCAACTTGCCGATCCAGATGGCCACTTTGAAGCTGCTGCTACAGGGGTGGCAGATATGGGATATGGTGTACACAGCTATTTACCTGGTCAGTTTCCACTCACATCTGTCCTAGAACTTCCATTTCTAAGCGAAACAAGTTCGGAAGGTTCTCAAATAATGTGGGATTTGTATGAAGAGTTTCCAGAACTGCAAGACGAATATGAGGATGTAATACCCTTATGGCTATCAACGTCTGAACCTGCGCAAATTTATACCGTTGGTCAGCAAGTGAAAAGTGTAGAAGATTTAGAAGGCCTGAGAATACGCTCTCCCTCCCCAGAGGTAAACGCATGGCTTGAAGAACTAGGCGCTACTCCTATCTCGATGCCAATGAGTGATGTTTATGAAGCGTTGGAACGCGGAGTAGTTGATGGAACAGTTGGGCCTACTCATACTTTGTTGGATTATAGTTTAAAAGATGTTGTTGACTATGCGACAGTAGGTAATTTTTATTTGACAACGTTCTATGGGGCAATGAATCAAGAAAGCTGGGATTCCATTAGTGAAGAAAACCAGAATGCAATCGATGATATTAAAGGTGAAAACATGGCTCAGGTAATAGGTGAATCCCATGATAATCAGGCTGAAAAAGCGGAAATTGCTGCAAAGGAAGATGGGGTTGAATTCTATGAACTAAATGAGGACGAGATAAATGAATGGAAGGAACACATGCAGCCAGCTATAGATGAATGGATTGAAGATAAAGAAAATGCAGGACTTCCTGGTCAGAAGATCTATAATAGAGCTGTGGAATTAGGCTCTGAATGAATAACAGGGGTGTTTTACTATGACAAAAATTATAATGCTGTTTTTCACTGTGTTTCAAACGTTGTGTTACTATACTAGTCACATTGATGATAACCATTGATGTAATTGGTCGGTATTTTTTTAACAAGCCCATTTCAGGAAGCTTTGAATTAACAGAATTAGGATCAGCTATCCTAGTGTTTTTTGCGCTTGCTATTACGCATAAGTACAAAGAGCATAATGCTATTGGCTTTATTGTTGATAAATTATCTCACAAAGCGAGAAATATAATCGAAGGTATTATTGAGTTGTTCATTAGTGTAGTTCTTTTTTATGAGTTTGACTATTTTCATTGAAGCAATGCGCCTTATGGGACGGAATTTAACAACTAGTGATTTAAGCTTACCGGTATATCCATTTATCATCATCGCTTCTGTTGGATCGTTCGCCTTTGCATTAGTGGCTCTAACGAATGGGCTCAAACATTTTGTAAAGGCGGTGGATAATACATGAGTCCAGAAACAATAGGAATTTTAGGGATAATCGTATTATTGATTTATTTGTATTGAAAGTTCCTGTAAGTATTGCATTAATTTTTGTTGGAACTGTGGGATTCGGTTTCATCCGAGGGTTTGATACGGGACTTATTCAATTAGGAAGCCCCCCATTCGGTACAGCTAGTTCGTACTCTCTTAGCGTTATTCCTTTGTTTATATTTATGGGTATGATCCTTTCTTTCAGTGGCCTCGGACAAGATTTATTTCGTGCTGTAGATTCATGGCTAGGACATATAAAAGGAGGAATGACTTTAACCACCATTGGTACCAGTGCTATATTTTCTTCCATATCTGGCTCAGTCAATGCAACCACAGCAACTATGGCTCGGATTACGCTGCCAGAAATGAAAAAATACAACTATAGTCCAACGTTATCTGCTGCTTGTGTTGCAGCAGGAGGGACGTTAGGCATCTTGATTCCTCCAAGTGTTGTTTTAATACTTTATGGAATTTTAACGATGGAACCTATCGGTCAATTGCTCATCGCGGGTCTTATACCGGGTGTTGTTAATATGCTACTCTTTATGGTTGTTGTATATTTATGGGTGAAGAAAGACCCTTCCGCTGTCCTCCTTCTGAAAAATCAGACTGGGGCACGAGATTCCGATCAGTGTCCAAAGTATGCCCCTTCATGATTTTGTTTGTATTAACAATCGGAGGTATTTATTTGGGAGTATTTACCCCTATAGAAGCAGGGTAAGTTGGTTCTTTCGGTGCATTAATTTTATCGCTTATTACGCGAAGATTAAATATTAAGAAATTAATGGAATCTATAGGAGAAAGGACTCGTCTATCAGCGATGATCTTTTTGATCTTAATTGGAGCCGATATTTTTAGTCAATTCTTGTCTATTAGCCGAATTCCTGCTCAAATAACATGTTTGTTAACGGGCTTGATTGGTCGCCATTGATGATAATGATCCTCCTTGTTTATTTTGTTTTAGGATCGTTTTAGAAGGTATCGCTATATTAGTACTCACTCTCCCAGTTATTTATCCGTTAGTTGTTCAACTAGGATTTGACGGGGTTTGGTTCGGTGAAATTATGGTTATGAACATTGGCTTAATCACTCCACCACTCGGTATTAGCGTATACATCATTAGTGGTGTGATGAAGGATATCTCCATTGAGAGGATATTTAAAGGGGTTACTCCGATGATTGTAGCAATGGTAATTGCTGTTATCTTGTTTATAGTGTTCCCAGAGCTTATCACATATTTACCACAGTTAATGAGAGGTTAAGTCGAAACGAGTAAAGGATTATCTTCAAGTGGAGGTCTCACTTGAAGATAATCCTTTTAGTTGAGAGTCACCAATTCTGATGCATTGCTTTAAGTGAATTGGAATACTTTTACATAAATGAATCTTTTGACCACACACTTACTCTCATTTGTACACATTTATGTGCACAGACTTATTTTCTAGATGGACTTAATTAACTCAATTGTTTTGTAGGTGATTAAGGTAGTGTCTATAAGTTTGTGTAATCTAGTTAGGGTATCACTCAGCACTAGGGGGTAGAGGTTCATTTTCCACCGTATCCTTGTGGGAATCAGAAGCCTCTTGATCCAGTCCATTTAGGTTCAATAATACTAACGAAACAGGCGCTCTCCCCTTTATTCCTAAGTTACAGAAGTTTATTTTCATGGTAGTTGAATAACCAAAGCCTGCCTGATAATCATACATATGCGTTTAAATGAGTTTTGAAAATTTTAGTGAATAATTTAGGAGAAAATGTATTGACATTATCTCCCCAAGATCTTTAGGCAAATCACCATATGTATTAAATCCTCTAGCAATTAGGTACCTTATCACTTTTTTGCTTCTTGAAAAGTCTTGGGGGTCCATCTTCCGCTTAATCATGTATTTATTCATTTTTAGTAGATGACCTTCGCACACAATTTCTTTATCATCCCATTTCTCTAACACTTAAGTAACTCCCCCAACCATAAATTATTTATAAAAAACGTACGCTCCCCACATGTTTCTAATGAAGGTAACGAAGGCTTGAGTTGCATGGATTAATAAAGATTTGATTATTAAAAAATCGTCCATACGTGATAATCGTTCGACCTTTCATACTAACTTAAAAGATTATTCTACAATGAAAGTGAAATTCCTCTATTACGCGGTCCAAAAGGATGTGGCTTTTAGTGATGGTTATCTTCATTCCACAGTGAAGTATTTGAGCGAGTGATACTTGCACTAAGTTAGGGGCATGGTGACCCATCCACAAACCATGCAATTTGTATTTCAAGGGTAAGTGTGCTATTCAATAAAATCAAAGTATCCATCAAAAAGTTAAAGACTCTGCCTAACATCAGAACTTGTTTTGGGTCACTTTTTCCTTATGCTTTAGATTAAAACTATGATACTAAACATTTATTTTGTATCACTAGAAAAAATTGATTTCGAAGAGCTATTGCAACGAAACTTAAAGGGACAGTAAATACAAGTGTTATAACTGGGAACTCTCACCAGGTAGAAATGTTGTTTTCGTCGAACAGAGAGGCTCGAATCCGCTCTAGGCGGACGCTTTCCGCGGGCAACGACTTCAGCCTCCTTGGGAAAGTTCGCCCTGCGGGGTCTTCAGTCGTTGCTAATCCCGCAGGAGCGCTACTTCGAGCTTTTAAAAATCCAGGATTAAGAAAGCAACTGCTTCTACTTTAAATAAGACGCTACGCATTTTTCTTGTTTTAGGATATACGATTAGCCAGTCTATAGGGAATAAACTCTCGTAATTTTGTTATCCCAAGTAAACTTATAAAGTACATCAACTTTAACTCGTTATGAATTAAAGTTGATACAAACAACGCTTATATTTTATTTTTTATATAATTTATTAAAAATATCGGATAATTTAAACCAAAATGAAATAAAGTTTAGTATAATGAGAATATATCATCATTAAATTGAATTGAATGGATGTGAATCTATGAAATCAAAAACATTTAATACGAAGCTTTTAGTACAAATTTTCATGATATTTTTCAAAATTGGACCTGTTACATTTGGGGGAGGATATGCTATGATCCCACTTATTGAAAGGGAAGTGGTAGAAAAACGAGGATGGGTAAAACCTCAAGAAATTACGGATATTTTTGCAGTTGCAGAATCGGTCCCTGGTGCAATTGCTATCAATTCAGCAACCTTCATTGGTTATAGAGTAGCAGGGATCGCCGGTGCCATTGCAGCTATGACTGGTGTATTACTTCCCACTTTCTGCATTGTTGTCATGCTAAGTCTGTTTTTTTTGCAGGTTCAAGACAATCCAAAAGTTGAAGCTGCTTTTGTTTCTATTCGCGCCACCATTGTAGCTTTAATTACTTATGCTGCAATTAAAATTGGTAAAACAGCTGCAATTGATAAGACAACGATTATCCTTATAGCAGTTACAGTTGCTGTGATGTATTTTGTTCACATTCACCCGGTTTTATTAATAATTAGTGGCGGATTACTAGGTATTGGAATTATAGGATTAAAGAAGAAATTAGGCATGACGATTAAATTAGAAAAAGAAGATATGAAGCTGAACAAGGATTATTATTTAGGTTCAGGCATCTAGAAAAGGGGGGAACAACATGGTTTGGCAATTATTTATCACTTTCTTTAAGATTGGTTTTGTGTCCTTTGGCGGAGGGTATGCCATGATTCCTTTAATTCAAGCAGAAGTTGTGGAGCGTCATGGTTGGATGACTTCACAAGCGTTTACTGATGTTATTGCAGTGGCTGGGATGTCTCCAGGTCCAATTGCTACGAATAGCGCTATTTTCATTGGATACCAACAGGTTGGAATCATGGGTGCCATTGTCTCCGCTTTTGGGATGGTTTTACCTTCATTAATGATTATACTCACAATTGGCGCTATATTTTATAAAATTCAGAAAAGTCACTTAGTAAAATCTGCCTTTTATGGACTTCGATCTATCATTACTGGTCTTATTATTTACGCTGCGATATTATTTGCTGTGAATAATGGGCTAGTTTCCTCCATTTCATGGCATACTATAAGTTTACTACTGATTTTTGGCTTGTCCTTATTAGCATTAATTCGCTTTCGAATTCATCCAGTTTATGTCATACTAATATCAGGATTAGTAGGGGTCGCCCTATACGGATAACAGTATGATAGGAAGTGTAACCATGTTGCCAAGAGATATTATAAACGCTCGTAAAGCGAAAGAAGTTTATGGTGCGATACGTGGCCAAGGTGTTATTTCCAAAACGGATTTAAAAGAAAGTAGTGGTTTAACGGTAAGTACTCTCACTCGGCTGCTCGATGAATTAACTGAACAAGGTTTAATTCTTGAGGTAGGACTAGGAGAATCTACGGGAGGAAGGCGTCCTATTTTATTTCGCACGAATCCAACCTTTGCGTATGTATTTGGTTTGGATATTTCTCGAACCAATTCAAGACTTGTATTATGTGATTTACATCTTAATAAATTGGATCATTATATATGGAAGATGGATGTAACTATGACGCCGGACCGCTTAATTCAAGAATTGATTGAAGTAGTACAACAAATGCTTGAGAGACATCATATTAATGAGAGCATGATTTTAGGGATGGGGATTGGTGCGGTTGGACCGCTTGACCGGAAGAGCGGTAGAATTTTAGATCCCAAAAACTTTCCATCGCCTACTTGGAAAGATGTAGATATTTGCGGTATTTTCCAGGAGGAGTTAGGTTTTTATGTGACGCTCGATAATGGTACCAATGCAGCTATTTTGGGTGAGTATTGGTCTGATACAGGTGAAAACATCGAGCATTTGCTTTATTTACATGTAGGGGTGGGCATTCGTTCAGCTGTGATCTCGGGCGGCCAACTTGTATATGGTGCTGTTGATATGGAAGGTGCCGTTGGGCAAATGATTATCCAAAGCGATGGTCTTCCCCCAAGGCATACCACAGGGAATTACGGTAGTTGGGAGACCTATGTTTCTACTTATGCTGTAGAGAAAGAGGTAAAAAGTGCTTTAAAAATTGGAAAAGTCTCTGTCTTACAAAATTATAGTAACCGTATCGATGACATCAAATATTCTATGATTGAACAAGCTCTGAAAGAGAAAGACCCATTAGTCGAAGAGGTTGTAAATCAAGTCGCTTCCTATTTCGGTATTGGACTTGCTAACTTACTAAATATCCTACATCCTCAGAAGGTTATATTAGGTGGTCCACTTTTTTCAGATAATGAACTATTCTTTGAGCAAGCCATTCGAGTTGCTTTGAGTAAAACTTATCATGTGCCAACGTATAAGGTGTTGTTTGAAAAAAGTAAACTTGGTGATGATGCTGTAGCTATAGGAGCAACAGTTAATGTGATTAAACAGATAGCAGATTGATAAATCTGTAAACGACTGATTTTAGGGAAAGTAGAGGTTAATGATGTTGTAATAACATAATGGAAAGTTACGAAGAATTAGAGGTATTTGGGTTAAGACAGAAAGGACTAGAATTAACTTAAGGGGTTATTATTATAAGACCTTATATAACCCTTTCACGAACGTTTGTTTGATTTTATTATACCGAACATTTGTTCAAAAATAGTAATTCTCAGCAAATGGGATACTCATTTTATCTTTTAATAACTGTAGCTGATCTTTATTCAAATTATCTATAGAAATATGTGGCCGACCTAAATGTTTCCCTTGGGCTTTTGCGGCAGCAATTCTTTCTGCTTGTCGTTGGCGTATCTTCTTTCTTGGTCAGCAACATAAGCGAGTATCGATAAGAACAATAGATGTTTTTAACTAGTAATGGATCTATTCTATTGCTAGTTAAAATCATTAGCATTGCATAAAAGCTTTTTTCTTTTGTCAATAGATTTTGATGGAAAAAGTTTAATAACAATATAATTTTTGGAAATTAATTCTTTATAGATATAAAAAAAACGGCTCTATACTGAATGTTGTGGATACTTTGAATATTACAGTAAATTGAATACCCACATCATTTTTTGCCACTCGTACGTGTGAAATAGAGGAAATAGAAACTGACGAAATACTGCATGGTAGCAATGGAAATCACTAGTGGGTTTGGATTATAGGGTGTTAAAACAACTATACTTACTTTATATTAGTAGGCACTCTTGTCGTAAATGAGATACAGGAATCTTCCTGACAATCTTTCGAGTGGCATAGACTTTGAGTTATGAAAATTAATTTTGATAGGTGAAACGGAGGGGATAAGATTGAATAGTATAACAAGTACGGATAATAGACTACAGGAAATCATAAATAAAGTTGAAACTGGTGAGAGGCTTTCAAAAGAAGATGGAGTTTACTTATACAATTCAAATGATTTATTAACAATCGGACAGCTAGCCGACAAGGTTAACGTTAGAAAAAATAATAATCACGTGTATTTCATACAAAATATGACTCTATATTTTACAAATGTATGTGAAGCAGAGTGTGCTTTTTGTAACTTTAAGAAAAAACAGGGGGACAAAGGTGCTTATACCGTAAGTGGAGAAGAAATGATCGAATATGTAGAAAAAAATTATAATCCAAATGTCCGAGAATTCCACATTACTGGTGGTCATAATCCAAATGTGCCTTTCGATTATTATGTTGATTGTATAAAAAAGCTAAAGGAACATTATCCTAATGTATCAATTAAAGCACATACAGCAGCAGAAATTGAGTTTTTCTCAAGGATAAGTGGCTTAAATTATAATGACGTTTTAAAAACTTTAATGGATGCAGGCCTGGACACATTAACGGGTGGAGGGGCAGAAATTTTATCTGAACGCTATCGTAAGAAAATGGGTGTTGGAAAGGCTACGACTCAACAATGGCTTGAAATTCAATCAACCGCTCATGGGTTAGGACTTCGAACGCACGCTACTATGCTATATGGTTCTATCGAGACTACTGAAGAGAGAATTGAACATATGATTCAATTGAGAGAGCTTCAAGACAAAACAAATGGATTTTATGTATTTATTCCACTGGCGATGCAACCTAAAAGCGCTAAATTAGGGATCAAGCGAAGAAATTCTGCATTTGAGGATTTGAAAACATTAGCCATTAGCCGACTAATGTTAGATAACTTTCAACATATCAAAGCATACTTTATTAATATAGGTACGCAATTAACACAAGTAGCATTGACATTTGGGGCTTCAGATGTTCATGGAACCCTTCTTGAAGAAAGAATTAGTCATGCCGCCGGTGCTTTATCACCAGCGGGGTTAACACGAGATGAATTGATTCATTTAGTAAAAGGAGCTGATCGAGTACCTATAGAGAGAGACACATTTTATAATGAAATACAACGTTGGTAAGTGGATATTTTATTAACTAGAACCATTCCACCACTCAACCATAATAAAAATAATTAACTATAAAAGTCCAGCAACGCTTCTTAGAACAAATAGAAGGTTGGTGGACTTTTAAATTTGAGTTTATACCTTGTTCTTTGCTTGTAAATTCATAAAATTAACTTTAATAGTTCTAGAATAATTATAAGTAAGTCTGGAAAAGTAAGTATCTCCCATCGGAAATAAATGGATAGAAAATTTAAACAAACAAAAAACAACAAATAACATTTTGTTTTCAAACACTTTTTGTCGTAGTAAAGTTTTTGAAGATTCTTTATCATAGAATTAAGAAGAATATTCAATAAGTTAAAGGGAGATGATTCTATGCCAGCACGAACTGGGGAACAGTATTTAGAAGGATTAAAAAAAGACAATCGGGAGATTTGGTTGAACGGTGAACAAATAAAAGATGTAACCACTCACTCTGAATTTAAAGGTGCTGCACATTCCGTAGCACATCTTTATGACTTACAACACGAACACCCTGAAGTAATGTTAACAGAATCACCTACTACAGGAGACAAAGTAGGGACAACATTCATGTTTCCTAGAAGTAAAGAAGATTTAAAGCGTATTCAAGAAACCTCTAAGATTTGGGCAGAAGCTTCGGGAGGAATCATGGGAAGGAGCCCAGATTACCTAAATATTACTTTTGCTTGTTATGCAAGTAGGCTCGATGTGTGGTCGCGATATGGAAATGAACAAGGTGCTAAAAATCTTGGAGAATACTTTAATTTTATTAGAGAAAATGACTTATGCTTAACACACTGTATCGTTAATCCTCAAATTGATCGTTCAGTGGCAGAAGCAGAGCAAGGAGGAGGAGAAGTAGCCCTTCGAAAAATTGGGGAAACAGAAGACTCCATTATTGTATCTGGAGCAAGGATGTTAGCAACATTGGCACCATTCTCTGATGAATTAGTTGTGTACCCATCAGCAGGAGGGAAAGGAATGCGCCCTGAGGATGCTCCGTATGCTCTCGCATTTTCGCTTCCGATGGATACTCCTGGATTGAAATTTATTTGCCGTGATTCTTATAGTAAAGACCGTGATGTTTTTGATTATCCGATATCCGCTCGTTTTGATGAAATGGATGCAGTCGTCATTTTTGATGATGTGCATATACCAAAAGAACGTGTTTTCCTTGATGGAAATATTGAATTATTTCGTGAACTTACGGATGCTACAAATTGGAGATCCTATATTGTGTTCCAAGCAATGACAAGAGCGAATACAAAACTAGAATTTCTTTTTGGTATTGGTCATATGATTGCAGATATGACTGGCGTCAATCAATTTGATCATATTCAAGAAAAATTAGGTGAAATTTGGACAATGAAAGAAATGACTCGTTCTGCTCTAGTTTCATCGATTGAAGGATCTACGACTGTTGTAGATGGTATTTATGTACCTGATGAAAAACCATTAGTAGCATTAAGAGGTTTAATGCCAAATTGGATCCCTAGAGCAATGGAACTTATTCGTGTAATTGGTGGTGGTGGATTTATGCTTACACCAAGTAAAGCTGACTTAGAAGGACCACTAAGAGGATATATTGACAAGTACTACCAAGCAAGGAATGCACCAGCAGAAGAAAAAATACGTTTATTCCGTTTAGCTTGGGACTTTATAGGCTCAGATCTTGGTAGTCGTGGTGAACTTTATGAACGCTTTTACCTACTTGATTCCTTTAGAATGACAGCAGCAGCATACTTAATGGCTGACAAGCAAAAAGAAACCGATCTCGTTAATAATTTTCTAAATGAAGTTACCAGAGAAAAGGTAGAGAAGTAATAAACAATAGCAAGTGAAATTAATATTCTTTTTTTACTAAACACCTCTACTTTCATATTTGCTAGAAAGTAGAGGTGTTTTTCCATTACGTCTTTAAAAACCACAGGCTCTGCCTGTGAAAATAAACCTTTAAGGGTTGTAGTAGAAATTATATAAGTGCACTCATAAAAAAATGCAAGCATCAAGTTATTTAGTTAGATTTTTTAGTAGATTCAAATTAGTAAAGCTATTATTTTAATATAAAGATTATTCGCAATATATAAAAATATTTTGACGTAAGCAGTTTAAAGGGCTATAATGCAAATATAATTGGTGAAAGAAAGAATGTGTGTCCAGAAATTTTATTGCTTATGTTTTAAAAATCAAGAGTTTGAAAGCGCTTTATAAAAGGGGTTGTAGAAGTTTAATTGAAATTGCTATGAAGAGTCGGAGGATTAAGAATTTAGTGGAGAGATATTTGCGAACATTTTTATCTTGTTAACATTTTAATTATAAATTGATCAAAGCATTTTTTTTTTTTTTTTAAATATGATATATCATTTCGTATATTTTATCGTATTTAGAAAGATTGTTGCTACTATCTAAATGCTGGAGACAATGCGTAAAAGAAATATTAAATAGCTTCTCGGAATAACAAGGGCGGTTATGTAATTCGTAAAAAATACTGAGAGTTTAGATTGTGAAGTTACTATTGTATGGATTTTCAATGCTCGGCGAATGCCGAGAGTCTATTTAAATAAGAGGAGGAAGTTATATGATGAAAAATTTAAAAATTCACACTACAGTTTTATCCAGTCTAATAGTTTTGAGTGCGTGTGGTGGAGACAGTACAGGAACAGGTGAGGGGGAATCTTCTTCATCAAGCGGTGGTGTTAATATAGCTACCCACCCTGCTGGTCAAGGCTATCATGGAGCTGGTACCGGGTTAGCGGATGTTATTATAAACAACTCTGAACTACAAGTGTCAATAAGACCATATTCTGGTCCAGCTACGTGGATGTCCATCTTCAATAATGATCAAGAAGTAAACATGGGTTTTCTTTCACTTCCAGATGCAATCTGGGCTTACAACGGTGAAAACGTGTTCGAAGAAAGTGATAATATAAGAGCCCTTGTTGCCGGTAATGAAAATGTGTTAGGAGGCTATACAGTTAGACAAGACTCTGGTATTAATTCTCTCCAAGATCTTGAAGGGAAGTCGGTTGCTGCAGAATATCCAGGGAATAATATTATTAGTTCGATATTGGAGGCGGAGTTAAGTTCGGTAGGTCTAACATTGGATGACTTGGAACCTGTACCAATTTCAGACCCTAACGCTGGCTTGGATGCATTGAGAGAAGGAAGGGTAGATGCGGTATTTACAGGATCACCTGAAGCAGCGGGTGCACTTGAACTACATTCTGCAAATCCTATTAAAGCACTACCTTATGGTAACTATGTTGCTACAGAAATTGATAATATATCTGAGAGTGATCTAGAAGCACTAGAGACTTTTATTCCTGGTGCTGATATTACAGCTTTTGAAGGGGGTTATGTTGAGGAGGAGACTGCACTAATAACATATCCTACTATTTTAATTGGATCTGCTGATCAGCTTTCTGATGAAGAAGCTTATAATGTAGTGAAAGCATTATGGGAAAACTATGAAGAGTTACATGGTTTACACACATGGTTAGAATCCTGGAGGGAAGAAACAATGTTTAAACCAGACTTAGGTGTCCCGTATCACCCTGGGGCTGTTGAGTTTTTTAAAGAAATTGGAGTTTGGACTGATGAGGCTGAAGAAAACCAACAAGAATTACTTAATCAATAAGCATTGAAAAAAGTTGATTTCAGTAGAATTATGATAATGGTATAGCGAGGTGTTAGGTAAAATGGCCGATTATGAAAGTTCACGTTTTAGGAACCTGTCAGGTTATCAATTAAAAATTTGGAACGTACTTTTGTTTCTTATCCCGACGTTAGGAATAAGTTATATACTCTCTTTATATAGTTACTTTAGTATTTTGATTTATAGAGAACAATATATTGGTTTGTTTTTAGCTTTAATACTAACTTCTATCTATTTGGCTGTCCCTGCTAGAAGTAATGAAAAGAACAAAAAGAATGCTCCTTGGTATGATTTGTTACTCGCTTGTTTAGGTTTAACGGTAGGATTGTATATTGCTATATATTATCCAGAAATATTAACAAGCTTTGGAATAATAACACTTGAAAGATTGCTCTTAAGTGTCACTGCTATAGTTTTAATATTAGAGGCGTTAAGACGGTTATTCGGCTGGATTTTAACGGGGATCGTTATATTCGTAATAGCATATGGATTACTGCTCCATATTTCCCAGGTGCTTTACAAGGTCAGAGGACATCACCTGGACAATTATTAAACTATTTGTATTTAGACGCTAACAGCTTACTTTATATGTTAAACATAGCTTCCTCAATGGCGCTTGCTTTTATATTTTTAGGTCAAGCACTAATACACTTCAAAGGTGGAGATATGTTTAACGATTTTGCAATTTCTTTATTTGGACGATTTAGAGGCGGACCGGCAAAAATTTCCGTAGTTGGCTCAAGTTTTGTTGGTAGTATCACAGGTGGACCAGTTTCAAATGTCTTGTTGACGGGTAATATGACCATTCCATTAATGAAAAGAAGTGGTTATAGCAAATCCGAGGCTGGTGCTATTGAATCTGTTGCCTCAACTGGGGGGTTGATTCTTCCACCAGTTATGGGAATAGCCGCCTTCTTAATCGCTGAAAATCTCGGAATTTCTTATATGGAAGTTGCACTTGCAGCATTAATACCCGCTATTTTGTACTATATATGTTTATTTATGCAAGTCGATCTACGTGCTGGTAAAAGAGGACTGGCTCCGCTTCCACAACAAGCAATTCCACAATTCAGTAAGGTTTTAAAGACAGGTTGGATTCTTATCCCGGTGTTTACTATGCTCATTGCTTTATTATTTGTGTGGAGATATCCGCCATCGACTAGTGCTATATACACTGTACTCTTTACGTTTGTTATATTTCTTTTTCAGAAACAAGGTAGGAGACAGTATTTTTTAAAGATTAGAGATACATTTATTGAAACAGGGAAAACTTCTCTGGAGATAGGGATTGTACTAGCAGCGGCAGGATTAATTGTTGGAGTTGTAGGGGTTACAGGACTAGGGTTTAATTTGGTTCAGTCGTTAACTCAAGTAGGTGGTGAACAAGGACTTTTCATTTTATTAATTGTTAGTGCAGTTGTTTCAATAGTCCTTGGCATGGGAATGCCAGCTGTAGCTGCATATTCAATGGTAGCAGTGTTAATTGCACCTTCATTAATTGAATTAGGTGTCCAACCTGTAGCAGCTCATATGTTTGTATTTTATTACTCTATTCTTTCTAGCTTTACCCCACCTATCGCTGTGGCTTGCTTTGCTGCATCATCAATTGCAAGGGAAAACCCTCATAAAATAGGCTTAGAAGCTATGAAGTTTGGGGCAATAGCTTACATCGTCCCATTTTTGTTTGTATATTCTCCTTCATTGTTACTGGGGAGTGATGGGGGACAAAATCTCGTATTTACAGTAGCCACTATCGTTACAGTTATCTTTGGTTGTATTCTATTGTCAATAGGTGTAATAGGTTATTTGTTTGACCATTTGATTACTATGAAAAGATCACTTATTCTAGCATCTTCCGTTCTATTGTTTCTACCTATATATGAAACGATATATGTTACTCAAGTTATAAACGTAATAGGAGCTTTATTAGGCGGAGTAATTATTTTGCTAGAGTGGAAGAGAAAGCGTAGTAAACACTTTGGGCTATCTGAAACTAATATCGAAAACAGTTAATAATTAGTTTGGAATTCTAATAGAATTATATTTTCAGATTCATTAAAATAGCGAAAAAGGGGAAATGAATTATGCAATCTTTTTATCTCAAATTATTAGGAACAGGAAGCCCGAAGCCAAATAAAGAAAGGTCTGGTCCAGCTCAGGTTGTTATGATAGATAATACTCCTGTGTTAGTAGACTGTGGAGAAGGTACTACTCGTCAGTTATTAAATTCCAATATTAATCCAATTGAAGTAGAAAATGTAATATTTACTCATTTACATTCCGATCATGTATTCGGATACAGCCATTTCTTGTTAGGTGGATGGTCTCTGGGAAGAAAAAAATTGACTATTGTAGGACCTAAGGGTTTAAAAGCATTTCATGAAAAAGTTTTGGATATGTTTAAGGATGATATAGATTATCGTGTTTCTACTCTCGGAATCTCTGAGGAAGGTCTGTTGGATGTCAATATTATAGAATTGCCTAGCGTGGGAGGAGAGGTTCCACTTTCTGATTTAGATGTTGATATCACATATACTCCAGTAATCCATAATGTAGAGACTTTTGGCTTTCGCTTTCAAAAAGGGAATCAGTCCATAGTAATATCTGGAGATACCGCCCCGGTAAATAGCCTGATTGAGTTAGCAAAAGATGCAGACATTTTAATCCAAGATGCTGCGATAGTGTCTTCCGTATTTAATAATAAATCCTCTGATCCGAACATTTTAAGAATCTGGGATATTTTAACCAAAGAACACTGTACTCCACAGCAAGCAGGAGAGATAGCACAGGAAGCCGGTGTGAAATGTGTCGTGTTAACACACTTACTTCCGAACACTGATGAGGAAGAAGTTTATCAAGAAGCGAGTGAGCATTTTAACGGAAAAGTCATAGTAGGCCAGGATTTAATGGAAATTACTATTGATAATTAACTGTTCATAGTCAGGGTGATGAATGTTTTTCCTTACATATTTTAGTGGATTAACATTGGAACCGATAGGAGCATTGTTAATAGATATTATAGTTTGCATCTCCCAATATATCGAAATTACTATATTTAGAGAAATAATTTCTGCGGGGTTTCCAATTTCTTGAAAGTGAATTTACTCTAATAATTTATAATTAAAATCCATTTTGAAAAGGGGAATGCAGTGGGAGAGCCAATGTTAAGAACATCCATTTCGGATAAAAAATATCCACTTATGACGCTTGTCTTTTTTTGTAGTGGCTTACTAATTGTTTCGACTTTATTCTCGACCATTCCGTTGAATCCGGTGTTTATTACTCAATTTCGAATAACAGCCGAAAAAGCCGTACTAATTACCAGTGTTTGTTCTTTTTGTTATGCCCTAGGTACGGTTTTTTTTGCTCCGCTTTCTGATAGTCTTGGTAGAAAAAGAGTGATTGTATTTGGTCTTTTATTGTTAACGATTATTTCACCCATTATTGGAATGGCTTCAAATTTTAGTACAATTATAGTATTACGTGGCATTCAAGGATTTGTCGCAGCTTCGTTTGCACCAACTGCAATAACATTTATCACGGAACTTTATCCGTTTAAAAAGAAGTTGACTGCAATAGGTTTTATTAGTGCTAGTTTTATAATGGCAGGAATCGTAGGACAAGTTTACAGCAGTGTTGTTAATGGAGCTTTCGGATGGAACTACGTATTTTATATATATGGTATCCTTTATTTAGTTTTGACCATTATGTTTATGCTGGTGATTCCCGGAGATAAAGTTAGGGTGACTTCGGGAAGAGACCCAGTTTTTAGTCGATTCACTATTATTTTATCTAAGGAAATTTTTCTTATATGCTATTTTATTACAGTATTATTAATGTTGAGTTTTGTTGGTATGTACATGATATTTGAGGATTATTTAAGTGAAGTATGACGTTGGAGCTACACAAATATTGCAGGTCCGTTCTGCTGGAATTATTGGTATGCTAATTGCACCATTTGGTGGTAGACTAGCGGAGCGTTTTAGTCTGGTTAAATTAGTACGCAGTGGTCTTTTGATTGCGGCAATTGGCCTTTTTTTCATTGGTATATCAAACAGTATTTTGATTCTGACATTAATGAGTATCATTTTTACAGCAGGAATCTCAGTTACCATTCCATCTCTAATTGCATTTCTAGGACAACATGGTGGTAATGAAAAATCAGTCGCGATGTCATTGTATTCTTTCTTTCTTTTTGTCGGATCAACCATTGGACCATTGATAACTATTTTTTTAATGAGAACAGGAAATTATGTTCTTACCTTTTCAGTAATTTCTATTTTGCTGTTGCTCGGATTACTCTCTACGTTTTCTCTTTCAAATGTTGTTAGGGATGATGGAGAAAGTACTAGTTCTTGATTATCACAGTTATATTTTTAATTTCGAACTCTCAAGTCACTAACGCATTGTAGTGTTCCCCTAAAAAATATAGAAAAAGGTGAAGAAGATGTCGTTTGATCAAAATATTTATAAGTCTCGTAATGAAAAGGATGGGAAGATTTACTTAGATAATGAACGGATGATATTAACTTCCTCCTCTGTTTTTG
Organism: Salipaludibacillus sp. CF4.18; assembly: GCF_051262595.1. Classification (NCBI taxonomy): domain Bacteria; kingdom Bacillati; phylum Bacillota; class Bacilli; order Caryophanales; family Bacillaceae; genus Salipaludibacillus; species Salipaludibacillus sp. CF4.18. The sequence goes on along the minus strand of NZ_JBIMEV010000049.1, from coordinate 5,644 downwards.
GCACCCTTAGGAAAGATCTTATGGAAAACATAGGTGAAAGCCGTATGAAAGGGTTTCTTATCCGCTATGGATGGAACATGGGCGTAAATGATGCGAAAAGAGTGCTTAAGCAGAACTTCACATCCTATGAAGAAGTTCTAAGACAAGGACCTGTTTTACATATGATACAAGGTTATACAGAAGTGAAAAGATCTGAACTTAAGATTAAATACGATGAAAATGGATCAGTAGACTCCGTACATGTAGAGGGAGCGTGGACTAGCTCTTATGAAGCAGAAGGACATCTCCAACAGTTTGGAAAGGATGAATTCCCAGTCTGTCACACTTTGATAGGGTATGCGAGTGGTTATTATTCAGAAATTTGTCAACATACTGTCCTTTTTAAAGAAATAACTTGTAAAGGAACAGGAGCCAGTGAATGTTATTATGTTGGAAAATCACTGTCAGAATGGGACGGAGAAGTCGATGAGGAATTACAATATTATGAGAATGCAACAATCGTAAAAGAGCTCGAAACGACTTATGAACAACTGCTTAATGAACGTAATAACCTTTCCAAAACATTTGCCTTTCACAAGCGATTAACAGAGGAGCTTGTGAGTGGGAATGATTTACAGTCGATTGCTGATGTGGTTTTTAATGAAACCAAAACCCCGATACTTATAGAAGACTTCAAGTTCCAACCTTTGGCATATGCGGGCTTAAGTGACGATCGCTTTGAAGAAGTAGATTCGGATTTTAAGTCTAGGTTTCAAGAAAAAATGAGCGATAAAAATTATTTTTATCATACGAGAGAAGTTTCTGGTAAAATCCACGAACGTCTTATTACGCCAATTATGTTAAATAAAAACAAGCTTGGATATTGTTCTTTTGTGTATAGAAAAGAAAAAGAAGAAGTGACCGAAGTCGATCAAATGATTTTAGAGAGAGCTGCAACGGTTTGTTCTCTTTATATGCTAAATGAAAAAAATACATTTGAAGCTACAGAAAGAATGAAAGGTCATTTCTTGGAACAAATTCTTAGCGGAAACATATTATCTAATAAGGAAATCTTGAAACGGGGAAGTTACATTAATCTTAACTTAGAAAAGTCTTATTATATTACCGTTCTAAAATATAATAATCATTACGAGAGATCTAAAAAAGAGTTACTCTTTCATGAACAAGTGATGGACACTGTCTTAGAATATTTTAAAAAACGCTCCACTGTTTTAATTGGGCAACGTGATGGAAACATTATTTTGCTTATTCAAATGGACTCTCTTGGCAGTAATGTAGTTCAGTTATGTAATGATTTTATAGATCATTTAAAGGAATACTTTCCAAGGCGAACATTCAAAATGGGTATAAGCACGTTCGCGGACCAAATTCAGCAGGCAACTGAACATTATGATGAAGCGATAACAGCATTACAGATGACCACTTCTTCCAACAAACTAATTCAGTTTGAAGAGCTAGGTGTGGTTGGCCTCTTGATTCAATCTAAAGATAAAGAATCTATTAAACTAAAAGCAAAACAATTGTTAGGGCCGTTATACGAGGGGGGAAAAGATAATACAGACTTTATAAAAACCCTTTATGTCTTTCTAGTAAATGGAGGAAATCTTGAGAAATCTATGGAGGAGCTCGCTTTATCGATGAGTGGGCTTCGTTATAGAATAAAAAAATTGGAGGAAGTCCTTGGAAAAGACCTTCGAGATCCTCTTTCAGGTTATCAACTGTTATTAACTTTACAGGTTTTAATCGTCGAAGGAGAATTAAATATCGAATAGTCATTTGTAAAAAAATCCCCTCTCGCATAGTTTTCAGTGCGAGAGGGGATTTTTTTAGTGTGCCTGGCATGTCCAACAATTTGGTGGTGAAAGTCCACTACAGGCTTGGTAGTAGGAACTGTTAGCGGAACGCAGTGCTCATAACGCGATGAATCTTGCAAAGGAGTACTACGAAGAAGGATACCGGACAGTGGTTGATATCAACATGAAACAATATTTCGATACGGTTAATCATGACAAGCTAATGTTCTAAGTGGAAAAGCACATTAAGGATAAGGTAATTCTTGGTCTCATTCGAAAGATCCTACGAAGTGGTGTATCGATAAATGGTGAAGTTCATCCAACTGATATCGTTACTCCGCAAGGAAGAAATCTCTCCCCGATTTTAAGTAACATCTATCTGGATTAACTGGATAAGGAGTTGGAACAACGGGGGCATAAATTCATCCGTTATGCGGATGACTGTAACATCTATTTTAAAAGTAGAAAAGCAGGAGACCGTATCATGAAAAGCGTCACTGAATTTCTCGAGAAGAAACTAAAACTAACCGTTAACCGAGAGAAGAGTAAGGTAGGGAATCCAAAACAGGGTGGATCAACTACTAGGGGATTAGTTATATGAAAGGCTATATCGAAAGTATTGATCAATGGATCAGAAGAAGGATTAGGCAAATCATATGGAAACACTGGAAAAAAGTGAAGACGAAGTATAAGAGTCTTATGAAGCTCAAAGTACCCAAACAAAAGGCCTGGGAATCGGCGAATACACGGAAGGGTTATTATTGGCGCATCGCGTGCAGTTTTATTTTACACAGAGCCATTACAAACAAAATTATCGAAGGAATTGGTCTAAAAAACTTAAACCGACTCTTCGAGAAAGCACACTCAAGCTATTGAACCGCCGTATACTGATTCGTACGTACTGGTGGTGAGAGAGGTCGGGGGTTAATCACCCCCTCCTGCTCGATTGTTTATTTATTCAATAAACACAAAGTAGTAAAAAAAATTAAATTTTTAAACATAATTTGTCGTAGAGTTTTCTGTCACAATTCGGTATTCTTAATTTAGGATATTAAAGAAGGAGGAAGGAAATGGAGATTGTTTATTTGAACGACACGTCCGGAACTGTCTTCCACGATGTAGAACCTCATGTTATGGCTTTAGGTTTCTTTGACGGAGTCCATGTAGGTCATCAATATTTATTAAGGCGTGCAAAGCGTGTGGCAAAACAGCAGAATAAAACATTTACAGTCATGACTTTTTCCCCCCATCCGAACGAAGTAACGAAAGGTGAAATAGATCGTAAATATTTGACCCCATTATCTGTAAAAGCTGTAAAGATGGCTAATGAGGGGTGTGAAAAATTATTTGTAGTGCATTTTGATAAGTCCTTTGCAGATCTTTCACCAGAGAAATTTATAAATCAATATATTTTAAATCTCAACGTAAAACACGTTGTCGTCGGTTTCGACTTTACATTTGGTTTAAAAGCAAAAGGGGACACGGATTATCTTCGAAAAGAAAGTTTGAAAAAACCTTTTGATGTGTCTATTATTTCTAAAAAGACGCACCAAAACGCAAAAATTAGTTCTACGTTAATAAGAAATTTAGTTTCTAATGGAGACGTTCACCTTGTCCCAAGTTACTTAGGAGATCATCATAAGATAGTGGGACAAATAGACAATTTGAGCACCTCTTCGGTTGATACAAGGAGTATAAATACTAATAATCAATATATATTACCCGAAAATGGTTCATATCATATTCAACTGCATGACGGTCATCGAGAGTTTCAAGGATCTTTTCACTGTCTCGAAGGTGAGAAAAATGAAATAACCTTAGATGGGTGGGGAAAACTTAGTAGCCACACTTTTACAATTAAATTCATAAATAAAGTTTCTACTGCTAGTATGGTTTCTTTGTAAAATGGGGAAGTTTTTCCTTCTTCGGAGTAGGGAAATGAATAAAAAAATATATGATTTCATATACAATAGTATTATATGAAACATTTAAAATATTATAATAATTATATTATTTTATTAAATGAAAAGGAGAATGATATTGTGGGCAATCAAGTAACTGCTAAACAACAGGTTCCATTTGACAAAAAGGTAGAAGATATTAAGCTTTACATTGATGGAGCTTTTGTAGATGCGGAAAGTAAAGAAACATTTGATAATATTAGTCCGTTTACGAATGAAAAGATCAATGCTGTCGCTTCAGGAGATGAAACAGATATTGAAAAGGCTGTTAAGGCGGCACGAAAAGCCTATAAAGGTGAATGGGGAAATATGAAAATGAAAGATCGGCTAACGTACATATACAAAATTGCCGACTTAATTGATGAGCATATTGATGAAATCGCCCCTTTAGAATCTTATGACACGGGTCTTCCGATCAGTCAAACGAAAAAGATGGTTGCTCGAGCAGCGAATAATTTTCGTTTTTATGCGGAAATGGTATCTGCTCGTTTAGTCGGAGAAGTTTACCAAGTCGATGACGAGTTTTTAAACTATACGGTTCAAAAGCCGGTAGGAATTGCTGGTTTAATTACTCCTTGGAACGCGCCATTTATGCTGGAGACCTGGAAAATTGCTCCGGCCTTGGCGACAGGTAACACAGTAGTTCTAAAACCTGCTGAGTTGTCGCCACTTACTGCAAATCGCCTAGCGGAAATCATTGATAAAGCAGAACTTCCAGACGGTGTATTTAACGTTGTACACGGTTATGGAGAAACTGCCGGTGCTTCCCTCGTTGCTAACCCTGATGTGGAATTGATTTCCTTCACAGGAGAAACGACAACCGGGTCAGAAATTATGAAAAATGGGGCAGACTCCTTGAAACGCTTTTCCATGGAGCTTGGAGGAAAATCACCGATTATTGTATTTGAAGATGCAGATGTGGACCGAGCATTAGATGCGTGCACATGGGGGATTTTCTCTTTTAACGGGGAACGTTGTACGGCCAATTCCCGCTTGTATCTCCATGAATCGATCGCTGAGTCGTTTATCGAAAATCTGAAAGACCGTGTTGCGAACATCCGAGTAGGAGACCCAATGAGAGCGGATACACAAGTTGGCCCGCTGATTCATACGGATCATTACAATAATGTAAAAAGCTATATCGAGTTGGCAAAAGATGAAGGCTGTGAAGTAATCAGTGGAAATATACCTGGGGAACTGAATCGTGGAAACTATGTTGCGCCAACGATTTTATTAAATGCTAAGAACAATATGCGTATTGTCCAGGAAGAAATCTTCGGACCTGTCATTGCAGTGATGACATTTAAAGATGAAGCTGAAGTGATTGAACTTGCTAACGACGTTCGCTACGGACTTGCCGGATATGTATGGACCAAAGACATGCAACGGGGACATCGAGTAGCCCATGCTATTGATTCCGGAATGCTTTGGGTAAATTCCCAAAATGTTCGCGATCTGCGCACTCCTTTTGGGGGATCAAAGCACAGCGGTATTGGTAGAGAAGGCGGGCACTATGCATTTGACTTTTACACCGAAACGAAAATCATTCATGTAGCAATGAAAGATCACCACATTCCGCAGTTTGGTAAAAAATAATCTAATAGAAATAAAGGAGGAGAAAAAATGAATTTTGATATTATTCGTACCGGTCGTGCGGTTCTACATGTGACAGATTTAGAGAAGTCAAGAAAGTTTTATGATGCTCTTGGCTTCATTGAAACGGAAGCTGATGAGGAGAATATTTTTTACCGTGCTATTGAAGATCATAACCATCATTGCCTATGGTTAAAGAAAAAAGCAGAGCCAGCGGTAGAAGTCATTAGCTATAGGGTAAGTGCGGAGAAGGACCTTGACGAATTATCGGTTTTCTTTGAAAAACAAGGTTACGAT
>NZ_JBIMEV010000048.1:0-34463 GCF_051262595.1 Salipaludibacillus sp. CF4.18 | reverse complement strand
AGAAAACACCTATATCCATGAAGGATATAGGTGTTATTAATGAAGATTATTTTGAGTAATGGTAATTTACATATTGCTCAATAGCCTCATTGACAATTCGTGTGATCGAACGTTTCTCATTGACTTTTACTTTCTCTAATGTTTCGATGTTCTTTTTAGTAAAATACGTGGTGACTCGCTTATGACCTTCTTCAAAGTTAGACTTTTTGTCACGTTGTTTTACGAGAGTGTCTAAATGAGGCTTTTTATCCTCTGTTTTTACTTGTGGATCTTTGAATCTTTGCTTCCCAAGCATAACCGGTCTAGAAGATCCCAACCCTTTCTTCGATTCGCTTTGATTAGCTTGTGGTCTAACTGTCTTTATCACTCTTTTTTCACTCATGCGTAACACCCTCTTTTTTTATATGGTACATACGTTTACGTTCACGTAGATGTTTACGTAGACGTAGACCTATATATTTGTTCATTATAAGAGAGGGAAAAAATGATTTTTTCTTGTTTACAGCAACTCAACAGCTTGTTGCTTCTCCGTTTTCGTAGTTTGAATATAGAATTTAGCGGTCATATTCACTGTACTATGCCCGGCTAACTTACTAACAGTTGTTAGATCAACCCCTTTCTTTAGCAAGCGTGTGCAAAACGTATGACGAAACAAATGCGGATGAATCTTAAACCCAAGTTCCTTTGAAATCAACGATAGCCAATCTCGTATGGCATCTCGATGCATCTTCGAAGCTCGTTGACTCACAAGTAAGTAATCACTGTTGACGAATTTAGAATTCTTTCGCTCTCCATTCATATATTCATCAATGGCAAGAATAACATCTTCTCTTAGACTAATTTCTCTTACTTTTCCTCCTTTTCCCCGAACCGTTAACGTATACGTCAACCGATCCACATCCTTTAGCTTGATGTTCACCAGTTCACTTACTCTTACACCTGTATATAACAAGAGATAAGCAGCAAGCTTATTCCTCACGATCACTTTACTTGAATCCTCTAGGTAGAATAATAGCTGCTCTACCTCTTTGTCTGACAACGCAGTAACTTCCTTCTCACTTCCGGAAGCGATCTTGATCCGATCCCTTTTCATATATATGAAAGAGGAATCCACAAGCCCTTTCATTCGTAAAAAATCATTGTACACCTTTAAACTATTGATTTTCTTGTTTATGGTCGTTACCGCAAATCCTTCATTCAATAGATACTCTTTGTATTTCATAAACGAAAAACGAGAAAGCAGCTGTGTTTCATCAACCACTTTCTCCATTAAGTATTGTTGAAATCCTTTTACATCATTGACGTATGATTGTATGGTTGTTTTGGCTTTCCCATCTTCCATTAACCACTGTGCAAAATCTCTTGTTTCTTCCATGTTGTTTTTCACAACCTTCCCTCTTTTGTTCCTAAAGTAGCGACAGTACCAGAAAAGTGAAGCTATTACTCTTCTTACCCTATTCTAGGACCACTCCTGGCAGTTCTATATTTCTGTCGTAAGTTTTTCTTCCCTAAAACACGTCAAGTGCTTGATAACCATCATTTCTTTCCATCACACTTAAGTTACCAAAGTATTGTCGTAAGATTACATATAGTTTTGGCGTCACTCTGTGTTCAATCGCTCAAGATATTCAATGTAGTTACGGAGTAATTCTCGATCAGCCGAACTTGGTATGCTTTTAAGAACTCTAGCCAAGTCTTTATTATCTACTTCAATTTCATGGGTCACAAATTCTTCAAGTAAAACTTCCAATAATTCATCTTTGGTTACTAGATCGTCATAGGTTCCTGTACCGTCGTTAAATTTCCGAAACCACTCTTGACCATTGAGTTTTATGACATGAACATTTGTCATCGTTTCACTCTCTTTCCACTTCGAAAATAGTTCTATCATGACGAATACAAACAGGTGGGCTTCCTAAATTGATTTCCTGACACATTGCCCATCCAATGTAGCCATCGTCATCTCCACGTTCTACCAGGCTAAACACCCAATTCAGATTCTCTGCATCCTCATGCATTGCACAAGAAAGCAAAAACGACTCCGGCAAAGTTTCCAGAAAATGAGGAGGGAACATTTCTTCGTCCACTTCTTCTTGTGAAAACATGTTACCTTCCCATGTTAGAGATCTTAATTCTTGCTTTGAGAACACTTGCCTCATTAAATATGTCACAAACAATTCTTCTGCTTCCCCCATGGTTAACTTACACATAGCCTTTTTCCTATAATGATACAAACGATTCATCACAAACGATTACATGATCTAATATCTCAATGCCCATCATCTTGCCTGCTTCTATCAATTTTTTGGTTACATCGATGTCTTCTTGACTTGGTTCTGGATTATTTGACGGATGGTTGTGACAAGAATGAGTGACGCTGCATTGCTTAAAATACCTACTTTCATGACTTCCCTAGGATGAACAATACTTGCATTTAGACTTCCAATGTGGCAAGTGTGAATCGCTGTCGGTTGATTTTTTGTGTCCAATGCCATCACAACAAAATGCTCACGGTCAACACCATCTAAATATTCCTTAAACAACTCCCAAGCATCACTCGGACTAGCAATGCGTCGATTCTTGTACAAGAAACTTGCTTCACGTACCAATTTGACACTCACTATGTTCACTCGCTTTCTTCGCTCTATCTTCTTCATTTCAATCCCACTTTCTAGTAACTCCATCTGTTCCTGTTTCTTACCTTCATACGTTTTCATATTATCTTCCTCCTAAAATTAGAATAGCCCTAATCCCTCGGTTGGAATTAGAGCTAAATACTACTATTCTAAGGTAATAATATATATTTATAGATACGTTTGTTCCATTTTAGGAAAAAGAAAAAAAGCAACCACATAGGCTGCTCCACTTAATCTTTCTATTACTTTTTCTCGTCAAATACTTCCACCGAAACACGGTTCAAACAACGTTTCCATTTCCTCTTTCAACTTCTTCAGGTTTGGAATGACCTTCAAGGGATGTCACCACTCGCTCAAAACTTTCACGAACCTTGCCGATGTGCGCTACAATTCCGTATCAATCGTATGGAGCCCAAGAAAATGCTTTGACTTCTTTTTTATTGGTGTTGTGCCCACTTAATAACCGCAATTTCTAGAGGATCTAACCTCGTCAATACTGAACGATACCAATGACTTGCTTCATCACCTGGCAAACATATAGCTGCTTTAAGAAATGCTCTTCTTTGCCATGCTGGAAATTCTATAGCGCTTCTTTTTTTAGGTCGAAACCAAGATTGTTGATTTACTACACCCAGTGCAAGAATAATTTCTCTTCTCGAAAAATCATCATCGTTCTCATTATAGAGTGTTGCTAACTTTTCCGTATTCCAGCCTGGTCCATTAGAAAAAGTTTTAAATAACCACATTTTGTGAAATTCCAAATGTCCTACTATAGATTCATCAAGAATTTTATATAACTTCACACTAACTACTTCTTTTTGTTCATTCGTCAATTCTAATTCGGTTAAATAATTAAATACATGTTTAAAAGCAGAGTATAACTTTTCAGTATTATCTAATACCAAGATAATACCAAGTCCAATACTTTTGAATTTTGAAGTTGAGCCATTCTTTTTAGTACAAAGCCAACTATTCTTGTATCTATGTCTTCTAATTCTAATTGTTCTATAAGTATTGCTTCCAAATTCATCGAATCTATTTCAGACTGCAAACTTTCTGGCAACATATCATAAGAAATTCGAGTATAAGGATCTTCTAATCCAATTTCATTTAAAATATCGGAAAACCTCTGATACAAGCTATCTACTTCAATTGTCTTTTCAGTTCTTAAGTAGTTTTCTCTAAACTGTTCCACAGATAGAATTTTAGTTTTGTGCTGTTGAAGAGTTAGACCATGATTACCAAACAGCATTGTCGCTAATAATGCAAGATGTTCATATGCTTCTTTTTTTGTATTGCAGAATATACGAAAATCATCTACATACCTACAAAAATCAACACCCTCACTAAGTAACCCTTCATCTATATCATTCAGTGTTAACTCTGCCAATAACCCTGATGCAGACTGCCCAACTGGAATCCCATAAGAGATACTTAAATTCCAACTGTTAAGTATTTTCTTTAAAGCGAAAGCATGATTATTCTTAATAGTACATGAACTTAACGCATTTTCAAGTGGATGTAAGTATATTCTAGGATAAAAATCGGCAATATCTGCAACTACAACATATTGAATTGATTCATCACCAGTAAATAAATTAACTTTTGAGGTGCAATAATCTAGAAATTTACTATAATTTATTTCTGGATCATACATTCTCCCATCATCATTTGGGTTGAATCTATATGAAAAACTTACATCTTTTTCAATAGGAACTCTCCTTGCTTCAATGTCTTCTCCTATTTCATAAACTAGAGCCGTGTAAATTATCGTATCTAGAGGATCTAATAATGTTGATAATCGAAATCCATACTTATGTTTAGGAGTAAGACTTCTTACTGTCCAATTCAGTACATCCTGACTTAGTAAATATTCTTTAAAGTTATTTCCATCTGGTAGTTCTTTTATTTTATTCAAACGGTATTGGAAATATATTTGTATCACCATACTTTTCGATATGGTTTAATGCCCAATCAAGTGAACTGCCTTTCAATTTCAACATTATTTTTTCACACCCTTTTTTATATTACTATACATAGACAACCTTCTACATATTTTTCCAATATCCTTCCTTTTTCAATAACTCTATCTACTAGTGTAGATATATTGATTCGTGGGATTGACTCAAGAGTCTGGCTAATCCTAAATTAACAGGCGCGCCAATTAAAGCAAAAAGAGCAACCACACAGGCTGCCCCACTTAATCATTCTATTACTTTTTCACAGCAATACTCCCACCAAGATGCGGCTGGGCTGCTTGCTCCATCTTTTGCACGTTCGCTGAATCGATCAACTTGTCCAGAGCTTCGCTTTGTTCCCCCGCTTGCCCCATCACTTTCTTCATCATCGAAACCGATGCCTGTTGTTGCACTTCTCCTTGACACATCGCCATCGAGAGTGCTGCAATTAAGAAACGAGATACGGTTCAAATAACGTTTCCATTTCTGCTTTCAACTTCTTCACGTTTGGAATGAGCGTGAACTGGAGGATCTCTTGGACTGTGCCATAGGAATGACCTTCAAGAGATGTCACCACTCCCTCTAAACTTTCACGTACCTTACCGATTTGTGCTTCTACTAATTCCGTATCATTCAAGTCCGCAAAAACAGGACCGACTGAATTCTCAATCGATGCAAAGCCACCAACGACATCATCCATCAACTGCATCGCCTCAGGGTATTTTGTTTCATTGAGCTGCTTTTGAACATGTGTTAATCCTTCTAACACCGTTTCTGAAAGCTGTATACTCTGCTTCATTACATCAAGATGCTTTTCCATTTGATCACTGCTTTCTATGTATAAAAATTATCTTCCATTCTATCGACATTAATCTACAAAATTCGGGTAGTGACACCCCCCTAAACCTAGAGGAACTCAACCAGGAGAACCGTCCCTGTGGTAGTACAGTTGTAGATTCTGCTTCATCACATCAAATGCTTCTCCATTTGATCACTACTTAATTTTCATTGATTTAAACATCATTCTAAAAACACGGGGTAGGTAGTAACCAGGTACGGTTAATTCATGTCTTCTGCGATACAAATGTGATCTGGATTACTTTCAAACTTTATAGTTGGTCTAAGAATATGAACTTCTTGCTTATTCCGTTTTTTTCTTTCTTTCAATCTCAATTTCATTCAATAATTGAAAAAGGCGCTCTTTGGTGGTTCTTTTTAATTTTTTAAATTCGATTCCATAGGTCATTTTAGGTTTGAGATTTAATTCTAGTTTTCTCTTAATTACTCCTACTACTTTAAATTCTTCTCCCTTTATTTTAAATGTCATACGTAATACAACGTGTTTCCTCACTGGAAAATCCATATCAGTGATTAACTGCATACCGTTAACACTTAAGTCACTTATGCTTCCAGGCCTTTCATTTGATCCCTTCTTTAACATTTTATTACCAATTTTTATTATCGAAAATGTACATCTATCAAACGGCATGTCGATACGAAAAGCTTTTCTTTGTTCTTGATCCTCTACATCCTTTACCTCTTTTGTTAACTTATTGACTTGAGATTCTTTTTGTTTTAAACGACGGTACATAAGTATGGTTAAGATGAAAAAGATGGTGGTTAGTATATAGATGAGTGTATGCACTATTGTAACAGTAATGGTATTTCTCTCCTTTCCTAAAACAGAACCACTTTTAATTATAGCTTGTTAATGTACTGTACCTTAGTGTCATTATCAGTAAGGGATGCGTGAATCCTTTCTAAAAACAAATTATGACACAATATAACCCTAGTAAACTGTGGCAAAACTTAAACTGCATCACTTGTTGTACCTCACCATTATTTTTACTTTCATAGCTACTAACAACGAGCTCGAATGTATTTATCACTTTCATTATCTTTGTCTCTATATCGTTGTCTTTTAGTTCTTTCTATACTGGCTCCAGAGACCTCTTAAAAGCTGTAAAACCTAGTTATAGTATGAAAAAAGAGACTCTAGCAAAACTAGAGCCTCCCTTGGGTTGAATAAGAATATTAACCAAGTAATTGTAGTACTGATTGTGGTTGTTGATTTGCTTGAGCTAACATAGACTGAGAAGCTTGGGAAAGGACGTTTGCTTTTGTCATTTCCATCATCTCTTTAGCCATATCAACGTCACGAACACGAGATTCCGCAGCTGATAGGTTCTCAGAAGAGTTGTCTAAGTTAGAGATTGTGTGCTCTAAACGGTTTTGAGTAGCACCGAGTTTAGAACGCTCTGCAGAAACATTTTCAATCGCATTGTTGATCGTTGTGATTGCTGAATCAGCAGACGCTTGAGAAGAAACATCAATTCCTCCAACAGAAATATCCATATCTGCAGTAGCTGCTGCATCCAATGTTAACACAGTATCCCCATCAGCATTAGTAAATGCAGTGTCATCTGTAGATTTTGCTACCACATCTCCATTTGCGTCTGTAATTGTTGAAGCACCAGATACAAAATTAACTGTGTAATCGCCTGCTTCTAATCCAGTGTTAGCTAGTTCAGCAGTACCAGTAGCTCCACTACTATCAATTTTTATTGAACCAGAATCTACCGCTTGAGTAAAAGTAAACTCTTCTACTGCTGTAGCTTGCATATCATTCCATACTTTACCATCAGCACTTTGTCCTACTTGATCTCCATTACTGTCTATTAACTTCAGACCATCAGTTGTATTTCCTTCAATGGTATATGTCCCATCAGCTAAAGCAGTTACACTTGCGTCAGTTTGTTCTGTTTTAACACTTCCAGCTACTCCTAGTTCAAATCCGCGCATATCATCAATAGAAAGACTCAAGTTTTGTCCTGAGTTTGCTCCGATTTGGAATTTATTATCTAATGATCCATCTAATAAATTCTGTGTGTTGAATTCCGTGTTATCACCAATTCGACTAATTTCTTGGGATAATTGATCGACTTCTTTTTGAATTTCTTCACGGTCAACTCCTACGTTTGTATCGTTGGCAGACTGAACGGCAAGCTCACGCATGCGTTGAAGGATTGAATGAGTCTCATCTAATCCACCTTCAGCAGTTTGAATCATCGAAATACCATCTTGTGCGTTACGGCTTGCTTGATCAAGACCATTGATCTGTGCACGCATCTTCTCGGAGATTGCAAGACCTGCTGCATCGTCCCCTGCTTTGTTGATACGCATACCTGAAGATAGTTTCTCCATTGAAGACTGCATGTTTCCTTGGTTGATTCCCATTTGACGAAGGACAACCTCCAATTTCCTATAGACCCCTAATTCTTCTAAGCTCTTTCCCCCACGCCTATCAAGGGTCTTTGTCCCTCTAGTTGTACAACCTTAGGTGATAAAAACAGAATGGAAAATTCCAATCCCAAAGCTGAAGATTCCTAAAAAGTTTGGAAGCAAGATTCCCAAAAGTAAGGCCCATATTGATTCTGATACTAATCGCTTCACAAAACCACATCCCTCATCAAATTCAAGAAAAACTTAGTTCGACATTTCTTTTTCTGGATAGCAAGCTAAAAAAGAAACAAGACACCCAGTCTATAAAAGTACCTTGCCACATCAATGGAACAAGCATAGTGATAAGAAACGCACCTCCTCACCCCACTCGCTAATCCACACTGCCCTCTATAAATCCATTCTACGCATGGAAAGGACAAGCTGCACCAGCTGCACCACTAAATTTTGTCTCCATATAAATACCACACTCAAAGTTGTACCGAATAAGAAACTTGTCCTAACAATCTATGCTCTTTCCAACAACGATTGTACTTCTCTCTCGTAACCATAATCTTGGAAAAAGTGTAGTAAAGCAACTTCAAAAATATCTTTCTGAGCAATGTTTTTCTCTGAACTAAAATCTCTAACCATTTGATCTAACTGATTGCTCATATGAACAGATTTAGTAACAAAAATACCTGGAATACCATACCTTGGAATACCTTGTGGTTTATCATCTCCTTTTGCTTTTTCAATTAATCGCTTTAGAACATGTTCGTTTTGTTCTAAATAAGTGAGAATGCTTCCTCCCAATGTTGACGAGGCAATAGGAGGAGTAATCACCCTTGTTTGTTCCTCTTCCATTCCCTCTTTCTCTAAAGCATTGTCAAAAACATAATTGTTTCGTTCAGCGTCCCATTGATAACCTTTAGATGTCATGTACAAAGCAAGTGAACGTGCTGATTCAAACCCTACTTTCTCTGCTATTTGTTTGGCATTAAATTTACCTGTTGTAAACAAAGAGATAACTTCGTCCCCCTGAGTCGTTCTTACTTCATCGCCTACTCCAGGTTTCTTCGTGTTATCTTGTGAGATATAAATACCTCTTTTTCTATCAAAATGATATCCTTCTAATCGAAAAGCATTATCTAATGAACGATATGTCGCGTACCCTAATTCTTTTGCTACTTCTTCACGAGGTCTACCTTTTTCAATTTCAGTTTTTGCATACTGTAACTTTTCTAATTTTGACATTGAAGTATCTTCTCCTATAATATTAATCATCGAAATCTCCCTTCTTTAATAAGAATGACTTTCTCTAATTGCTTTTGAGAAAGCCATAATAGTGTTAAAGTACACTCACCGCATCTTCTAACTGAGCCATGGACGAATGAGTATAAATAGACGTTGTTTTCAAATCAGAATGTCCCAAAAGTTTGGAGATTGCCACAATGTCGACATGATTGTGAACCAAACGAGATGCAAAGGAATGTCTAAAGACATGAGGTGTAATCTGACGTCTCCATCCCAGCTTCTCTCTTGTTTCTCTCACAACAGCTTGTACACGTACTTTTGATAATCGACCTGTTTTCTCAGTCGCAAAGAAGTCATCACTTTTAACCTTCCATTCCAAATAATCATTTAAAATCACATACAGTTTTTCTGACATGGGTACCGTACGAGACTTATTACCCTTACCATTACGTACGAATAATTTCCGACTTTCCATGTCTACATCATCCATGTTTAATGCCAGTGCTTCCGCGATTCGAAGACCTGAATAAAATAGACTAATCACTACAACCCTTACAAGTTTGTGATCAATGGCAGTTACAAACTCCATCACTTCTTCTTCGGTTAGGTAATCACGTTCGGCTTGTGGAATCCTTACAGGTCTAATTTCGGAAGCAATATCCTCTGTACACCATTTCTTTTTCCAAGCAAGTTTGAAGAACATCTTTAATGCAATGTGCATTCGCTTCATACTAGACGGCTTATAGTGGCGTTCCTCTCGTAGCATCAAGAAGAACTTCTCTAAATCTTCCATCACAATATCCTCAGTAAAAACCTGACAATTATAGTTTTGTGCTAGCCATTTTTCATAAAATAGCAGATCCTGTGAATAACCAGATATTGTACTCTTACTGCGTCCAAGTGCTCTCAAATCAACGATAAACAACTGAATATGATCTCTAAACAACATCCTAAATCCCCTCCTAATAAACTAACTTTCTGACTATCTTGTTTGGATAAGTTCAATACTCTTACACAAATAAACCCATTTTTTGTTCGTCTATACAATGCCGATTTTAGGTGGAGCGGACGGTGCGGTTCCGTCAACCCCTTCTGTCCCAAGGTTTGATAAGGCGGCGATGTAGAGGAGCGTTCCTAGTCAAAAGGTGCGACCAAGACCACTCAGCGTTCATTTAACAACCACCATTTTTAAAATTACTCCTTAAAGAAAAGACTTTTTTTGTAAAGGCATGTGGTTATTCAACAAATGAGGGAATTTTTCATTCTCCTTTACGTCTATTAATCCATCTGGAATTTCAATGCAGTAAAAATTAGCCCTTACTTCCTTTTGTTTTTCAATAGACTCGAAATCTTCTACCTCTGAAATTGCTGTTCTTCTCCGAGTCAGCTTGCTTGTGTCGTGATCTAAGTAACCCTTTTCTCTCCAATGACGCAAAATAACATTGGTGTCTTCGAAATTCCCTTCCGCCATAATCGCTTTAAACACACTTGGAAGGATCGTTACTTCATTCTTACCATTTTTCAAGGCGATTCTTCCCCAACATTCATAAGCTTTTTCATTTCTTCCGTTCATCTCAAATTTACTCTGGTGTTGCATTACTTGCTCCTGGAAATATCGGTAAGCAATATCCCCGACACTCCGTTCTCCTGCATTCGTTTGTTCTATGTTAATTAAAAGATCCAAAATGCTATCAACGTCCATATCAAAGTCGAAACATTCGTTAACCAATTCTGCCGATGTCATGAGTAGAGCTAACTTATCACCAATGCGATGGGAAAACTGATCTTTTGTTGGCATGGCATCCACACAACGTACTTGCCACTCTTTCCATCGCTTTAAGATTGCTGCTTTTCCTAACGCTTGTATATGCCTTATAAATATCGGACCTGCTTGTCCATAGTTTTCAAGAAGACTTTCTTTAAGGCGATTGGCGTGTGCTGCTGATTCCGTCCACTTTAGACTCTCAATCTCTGTTAAGCGTACTTTAATACCAGTGTTGTGATTGGCTTTCTCAGTGAGCTGATGCTCTGCTGTTGACCAGAGAACCCCTGACCATTTGCGTCGGTCTACAAGTTGAAGTTCTTTTGTCATTCTTGCTTTCTCCATCCCCTCAGCAAGAACGTACAAGATTTCGGTGAAGTCTTTCATCTTATTCATGGAAGCCTCGTCTATAGCTAAAGGAACCCCTTGATTCCCAACTAATTGTGCAATAATTCCATTGTGTGTACCGCTCCACTTCAACAAGCAACCTCCCTCTTTTGTAGTAGGAGCACCGAATGGTGACACGTACACTCTTGCTGCCGTCGTTTTACCTGTTGTACTATCCCCATAGGCATGTAATAGAAGGACTTCTAAATCAAGATCTTTGGCAATCCACGCGACCACAGGAGAAGCAAAGCCAGCCGTTAATGCCAAACAAAGTGGTGTATGTGGAACGACGTCATTGTATATGATTTGTTTCCACGTTTCATAAGTCCCTTTTTCCTTGATATTGAACGAACCATTATAGCTTGATATGAGATTGTCATTGCCAATGCTTTGATCATGTTTAAAAACCTCTACCCCCTCAATTTCACTCCACCCAAGCTGCGAATGCGTATAATGATAGGGAGCTTGTTCTTCTTGTAAGTTAAGAAACTTTTGAACCTTGGTTACCTTATAATCGGGAACATCCAGTCCATATTCTAATAGTTTCACCAATTCATTTTTCAACAACTGTTTACGAGAAATAATTTTTCTGTGGTACTTGTTTTTGTAATAATATTCTAACTCTAGTTCGACAGATTGCGTTTCAACATCCTGACGAATCTCCTTAATATAGATAACTCTCCCCACTTTCATTTCTACGTCTGTCTTTGTCCTACTGTCGTATTCTAAAGAATAAAGAGTGTTATCTTTAACAGAGAATGATTCGATTTTTTTGGGGTATTGCTTGGAACTAGCTTTAGTTCCTCGTTGTTGTGAGTCAGGGGCTTTCACTAGTTTTGGGAAATCCCTCGGAGAACCGGAATTCTCCGAACGTTTGACAGTAAACGTCTTTCCGCGTATATTCTGGTTTTGCTTACGTGACTGGCTCATGCTCACCCTCCTCTTTCTCGTTCAATGCTTGTATTGATCTTTCTATCTCCACATCATCCACATGTGTGTAGATTCCTGTAGAATGCAAACTTTCATGACCCAGTAGGCGTTGTATATACACGTGATGCACTCCTTGTTTCACAAGATGACTAGCATAACTATGGCGAAGTGAGTGGGCGGTAATTCGCTTTGTCCACCCTAGTTGAATCACTGCTTTTTTCAAATGTCTATTCACATACACGTTGGATAAGGTTCCTGTTTTGGCTGTAACAAATAAACGATCACTTTCTACTTTTGGTCTTTCCGTCTTTATATAGACTTCTAATATCTTAACCATCTCAGTGGTCAATGGAACAACACGATATTTTCCTCCCTTTCCATTTCGAACGTGTACGACTTGCTTTATGAGATCTGCATCATCCAGATTGAGTTGAAGACATTCTGAAATTCGTAAGCCACTGTAGAATAAGAAGAAAATGACTCTTTGGATGATAACGTGCCTGATCGTCGATTCAAGTAACAAAAACTCTTCTTCGGTGATCATAGATGGTTCTTCCCTCTCGACTTGGATTCTTGGGACATCAAGAGCTTCATTGCGACTCATTAACCTTTGTCCCAACGCAAACGAACAGAAAGAAGACAGCGTATAATACTGGCGTTGACACGTAATTGCTCGATTATTACGCACTTTCTGACTGTATGTTAGAAACTGTTTAATTCTTAGTGTATTGATATCCATCATCATTGGATTCCTTCCCAATTCATCTGCCAAATAGTTTTCAAACAACCCCAAATCCATTAAGTAATTTTTCAATGTATGTTTGGATCTACCTTGTTTCTCTAATGTAGACGAAAAAAGCAATATCGCTTCCTGTAACTCCATGTCCTTAACTCCCTTCAGCCTTTTCTTACTACCCAATTGAAAGTAAAAGGGAAACATGGCTACTCACATTCCCCTTGCGTTTTTTTTCACTTCTGAAAAGCTATATTATTCCCAGCATCATTCGGTTTAAATGTAACGCCGTTTCTACTTTTCGTATTAAATATCCCGTCAGGCAACCGCCTTTTCACATCATTTGCAATGATATCTTTTTTCGAAATGAAATCCCCTAGTTCTTCATCAATTGGAAAAACTTCAGTAATGTTATAATAGCTATCATCTCTTTCGATACGTATTTGGCACTGTGCCCCTATGAGATCTTCCAATTCAACAGAACAACAATGAATGTCCCCTTCAAGTTCGTTTTTGAGTATTACTCTAATTAGTTTTTCTAATGGTAATACTTTGTCTGGACTTGTTTGAGTTGTTCGGAGATTTGCTCGTTTAATTACACCTTGAGTGATATCAACAAAGTATATAGTGATATAATTTTTTCCAATATTACTCGTATCAAATTCACAAATTTCTACTTTTTTGTAGCCTTCCTCATTTAAGTGACCTTGATATTCACCGTTTGTAAGAATAATAGATTCTTTACCGTTTATCGTTCTGATATTACCTAACATGCCACATCATCCTTTTTTTCGATTAATTTTATTCATCCTAACTAAATAGAAACAGAATACCGAAACAAGTGAATTTTCAGCATTCTGTTTGACTAGCTTTTTAACCATCTATTAACTCAACTTCTGGTTTCATGTTTATAAAAACAATTACTTCGTTGTCTAGTTCTTGTGTTTTCATAATAGGGAAAGTTAGTGATGTCCGTTCAGAGAAATCAAGCTCATATTGATCTATCAATTCTTTCACAAGAGCAGCATTATATATCGCTCCATTTTTGCCACTTTTTCTTAGTGTATAATTGGTGTTCCTTTCATCTAAGTAAGTCCCGATTGCAAGGACATCATCGCTATACGCAAATTGAACAGTGGTTGGATGAGAAAGCATGTCGAGAAAGCTCGCATTCAAGACGGCTCGTTTTCCATTGTTCGAGTAGATGAGAGAAAATCCACCTCCCCCATTCGCACGTGTTGAATCAGGATGTGTTGATCCTTTAAAAGTCTTTACATCTAGTAAACTCTCATTCCCTTTCATCATTAATAATCATCTCCAAACGGAACGCAATCACCTTCACCGAAAGGAACCTGGTGAACTTCCATGGTATAGGTAAAGGAGATATCTTGTGGTGAAAGGTGAATCCCTGTCTCTAAATCCAAGAAGAATTCGTCTGATAGAATAGCAGCTTTCAAATCATCGAAAGATGAATATTTTTGTCCTTCGAAATACGATACCTTAATGTGATAGAATTCACTCACAGTCAGGATTTCAATACCTTCAATGCCCTGATTTTCTTGATTAGCATGAAGAAAATCCACTATTTTAAACACTTCTTCTTCTCTTTCAAGCATTAACTGGTACGTTGTACTCTGACATCCGAAAAGGATGACCGTTCCTGCCTCTGCCTTACTGGTCATTTTTGCAGCTGGTTTGTTCTTGACAATCAATGGAAGGATTTTGTTCATTTTATTCATCTCCTCTAATTTTAGTTAGTTCGTTTAAGCTGGTTGTCTTTTTCACATTCATACGTTTCATCTTGCGTTCCCCTTTTTCACCATGTAGCAGCAGTACCAACATAGCGTTAAAAAGCTTTTCTTTATTTGGTAATTTTGAACGCTACTGATGCTACAGAAGGTTGATTTCTGGGCAAAAGAGAATAGAATCTACTGTTTTTTCCATGTATAAATAAAAGCTTAATCAAAATACGTTCAATAACATAATATATATTTAGACATTTACTCATATTTTAATGACCTCCTTGTGTTTAAAAAATTTAGGTTACGAGAAACTTTATAAAAAAATACGAAAATCAATTATTTTTCAAGCATCATAGCCCCCTAAAGGCTATGATGCTTTTATTTGATGACCTAAAACTTGTATTTAGTAAAGCATTGTCAAGTGCTCCTTCATTCCATAATATAGAAATTTAAACTAGTGAGTCCAAGTTCGATTACATAAGGAATTTTTATCCCTTTTAATCTCTCCTGTATCTCACTCACCTTCTCTTCAACACCCCTCCCCAACATGTGACAGTGTAAGATTGTAGTCATTTTTGGATTTTTACATTTACATAGAAGCTGTCCATTCAAGATTTGTAATTCACAATCTTCACCTAAAACCGACATAATTTCTTGTGTTACTTCTTTTACTTCTTTTTGATTTTGAAAAGATGTAAGGTCTACTTTTATTGAATAGTAATGAAAGAAACTTCCTGACTCTAGGTAACCCTCTGGAAAATCAGATTGAATATGAACTTCTTGGTTATTTACCGTAGTTGTTAGCATGCTTAATCCCCCTAAAAGAATATGAATGTAAGTGGTTCTTCTTAAACCGAAGCTTAGTAGTATCCATGAATGGCATCAATCTCTAATTCAAAGCTTACAGCATTCTTAAACGTTTCTGATTGTTCTTTCAATGGACCTATAAGGTATTTGACATGACCTACTACCACAGGTTCAAATACTTCAATATAGCGGAATCCCTTTAATTTCTTTGGTTTAATCGAGTAAACAAGAATGTTAGAAGTTTCATAAAATGTACCCTCCATTGCTATGTCTGTGTATAAATCCCTTATTTTTTTTTCTAGTTGCTCTTTATTTTCTGAAGATGTTTTTCCCTCCAATTGGCTTAAGTCGAATGTAACTAAGCAATTTCTGAAATAGTAACTATTTACCCATCCTGTATTTTCAGGCACATCAAAAGTTATCCCCACATTGTAATGATCTACTTCTGTATTGAATTTCATTTTTTTCCCTCCTAATTTTAGTTGTCATTGGTGCCTAGCTTCTTGAGTCTCTTGCATTGTTTTTCATTAGATTTCATCTAAGCCATTTTTTCCATATTTACTTCCTCCTTGTTGGGTAGTGTTTTAAGTAGTGATTAACGCTTCTCGATGGGCATACATTTTTTGCAACTGCTCGTTCTTGTATTTCATTACATTCATCTCCTCTGTCTTTTCTTTGCATCTTTATTTCTTTGCTTAACACTTACCAAATATATAAAAATATTATTCAACAGTCAACTACTAAAAAGCTTATATAAAGGGGTTAATCAAATAAATTATTCATAAATTTAATTATTATTCATTAAATTATTCAATAATTATTGATAATTTGTATAATTAAGTTTATAATACTAGTAGGCTTAGTGAATACGTTTATTCAGCCGTCTAGACTTAATAACAAACTGCTCCTGTATATTAAAAATTAAAAATGCACCGAAAATAAATTGAATTTTTTAGTGAAAAATTTGGTTATTAAAGGAGAATTGGTCACATAATGAAAAAAGAAGGAACTCAGAAAGGGATTTCGCCGAAAAAATTAAGACAAAAGAAAATCTCAGAAATCATTCAATCAGAAGATTTTTACACACATTCATCTATTATAGAAGAACTTAATCAACAAGGTATACAAAGTACACAAGCTACCATTAGTCGAGACTTGCGTTCCTTAAATTTAAATGAAAAGGAAAAAAACCAACCTTATAAGATCTCAGAAGAAGCTATACAAGAATTGCACAAGTATGAATTAGAGTCTATGATGAAAGAAATATCCCCGACTTTTTATGAAAAAGTGTCCTATTGCTATTTGAAAACGAAAGAGGGAAAAGCATCTGGTTATGCTTTTCACCTCCAAAAAGCTTTCCCTGGTATAATCATTGATTTAACAATTGGGATTGATAATTTGGTGATGCTAATTAACTTGAATGCTGCCACTAAAGATTTTTTTGCATTCTTAGAAAACAACTGAGTTATATTTTAAAAAAAGAAAGGATGGCTGACAGTCTATTACTTGCACCCATCTTTTATTTTTCATGTTTTACTATTATATTAATCCTCATTGCCACGCATACTCTTGTTTTACTTATCCCTTTTTCGATATCACCTTCAAAATAGCTCCAACTACTTCGATTATGATTTCTTCGATTATCTTCTTATCTACCATTGCAGTCACCCTTCCATCGGTTAGTAATCTTCTGGAAACATCATCATTTGTGTCTGACCGTCGTCGATGCACCAAATAGTAGTTGTGATTGGCTCAGTATTCTTCAAATCAATAATCCACTGTTCCTTATATGATGGCTGTTCTTGACGATGCAATACCGATTGCGTTTCTTTTATGACCGTTAACTCAAATACTTGTAAGTAGTCAATCTCTCTTCCAGCCTTTCGTTCCTTATCAATAAAATTCCACAGATGCATTGCAATTTCTGGATGGATTTTTTCTGCGAGACTCTTTGTCATATATCGCTTACTTGGATCGTCAAACATAAAGTTACCTTCTTTCCTTTTATAATCATCAATTACGATTACAGTTTGTCCACTGCATCTTGTTTTTCTTGTCGTGTTGTTTGAATATAGAACTTCGCTGTCATGTTCACTGTTGAATGTCCTACCAACTTACTTACTGTAGTTATATCTACCCCCTTTTTTAGCAATCTTTTACAAAAACTATGTCGAAAAATATGCGGATGCAATTTGAATCCAATATCCTTTCCGACATTAGCTAACCAGTCTCTCACCGCATCGCGATGCATCTTTTCTGCACGCTGACTTACTAGTAAATGCGGACTGTCGCAGAATGCAGACATTGAACGCTCTTCATTTCTGTACTCCCTTACTAATTGTAGGACGTCCTTTCTAAGCCCGATTTCGCGTCGCTTTCCGCCTTTTCCGATAACGTTTAGATTGCTAGTGAGATAATCGATATCTTCCAATTGGATACCGACTAATTCACTCACTCGAACACCTGTATACAGCAATAGGTATACAATCAACTTATTGCGTAAGCTGACTTTGTTTTTGTTTTCAACATAAAAGAGTAGCTTTTCTACTTGTTCCTCTGAAAGAGCATCCACCGTTCTTTCGCTACCAGCAGCTATTTTAATTTGATCACGTTTCAATTCAATGTAGGTATCACTTACTGTTCCTTTCATTAATAAGAAGTCGTTGTATACTTTTAAACTATTTATCTTCTTGTTGATCGTTGAAACAGCATAATGCTCTTTCATTAAGTGTTCCTTATACCTTACGAAGGTGAAGCGCGCTAGGACTGGTATGTCTTTTGACTTTTCATTCAGATATACTTTGAATCCATGGACATCATTAACATAGGATTCTATAGTTTTAAAAGCTTTCCCATCTTCAAATAGCCATTGTTCAAATGCCTCAATATCCAAGTTTGATTTACCTCCAATATAAAAAGCCATTGATGCTGTGTTTCATGCACCAATGGCTTTTTACCGATTCTATTTGTTTTATAATACGTCCATACAACTATCATTTTTGATCATCCTTCCATTCTCACGACAGTTATATAATTATGGCGTGAGATTTCCCTATCCAGAATCGACAGCTTTTCTTGGTATGACTGTGTTTGATCCTTCCCTACTTCGCTTAGAAAAGTTTTGTCGTAAGATTCCGGTTAGTTTTGTCGTGACTCCCTTTCATTCTCCTTCCATTTCCAAAACAGTTCCATCATGACGAATCCAAACAGGCGGGCTTCCTAGATTAATGTCCTGACAGATTGCCCATCCAATGTAGCCATCGTCATCTCCACGTTCTACAATGCTAAACAACCAATTCAGATTCTCTTCATCTACTTCCATTGCACAAGAAAGCAGAAACGTATCGGGTAAAGTTTCCAGCAAATGAGGCGGAAACATTTCTTCGTCTACTTCCTCTTGTGAAAACATGTTAGCTTCCCATGTGAGAGATGTTAACTCTTGCTTTGAAAACATCACTTGACTCATCAAATATGTTACAAATAATTCTTCTGCTTCCCCCATGGTTAACTTACACATAGCCTTTTTCCTTTAAT
The DNA here is from genome assembly GCF_051262595.1 of Salipaludibacillus sp. CF4.18. Taxonomy (NCBI): domain Bacteria; kingdom Bacillati; phylum Bacillota; class Bacilli; order Caryophanales; family Bacillaceae; genus Salipaludibacillus; species Salipaludibacillus sp. CF4.18. The sequence goes on along the minus strand of NZ_JBIMEV010000048.1, from coordinate 15,498 downwards.
GATACAAACGATTCATCACAAACGATGACATGATCCAATATCTCAATGCCCATCATCTTGCCTGCTTCTATTAATCTTTTGGTTACATCGATGTCTTCTTGACTTGGTTCTGGATTATTAGACGGATGATTATGTCCAAGAATGAGTGACGCAGCATTACTTAACACTCCTATTTTCATAATTTCCCTAGGGTGAACAATACTCGCATTTAGACTTCCTATGTGGCACGTGTGAATCGCTGTCGGTTGATTTTTTGTGTCCAGTGCCATTACAACAAAATGCTCTCGATCAACACCATCTAAATATTCCTTAAACAACTCCCAAGCATCACTCGGACTAGCAATTCTTCGGTTCTTATACAACAAGCTTGCTTCTCGAACCAACTTGACACTCACAATGTTCACTCTCTTAGCTGGCTGCTCTTTTACCTCCTTCACTACATCTACAAATGGCAACGGTAACTGTTCAGTGTAATCATACTTTTTCATGTTATTTTCCTCCTAAAGTCAAATAGCCCTTACTCCCATAAGTGGAAGTAAGGGTTTTTACAGTTATTATTTTGTAAGTTAGATGTATAGTCAATCAAATTATATTTTTTCGAAATCTATAAAACACTTATGTGTTCAGCAAATAACTCTAAAGGTAACGGATACCAAATATCATCCACTTTACTATTTACATATCCAAATACCACCCAGGTAGAAGTCACTAAGCTAAGATCATTATCTACTAGAGTTTGTACATTTGGATCCTCCTTTACCAATTCTTCGTACTTGCATAACTCTATTACTTCGATAACTCCATCCTCTATTCCAAAGAATCCATGACTAGGTGATATAAAAAACCTTTTTCCTACTTCTATATCTCGTTCTACTGATACGACAGGCATATACTTCCCTCCTAAAATTAGAATAGCCCTAATCCCTCGGAAGGAATTAGAGCAAAATACTACTATCTAAGGTAATAATATATATTTATAGATACGTTTGTTCCATTTTAGAAGAAAGAAAAAAAGCAACCACACAGGCTGCTCCACTAGTCACCCTATTATTTTTTCACGTCAATACTTCCACCGAGATGTGGCTGAGTTGCTTGCTCCATTTTTTGCACATTCGCTGAATCGATCAACTTGTCCAGAGCTTCACTTTGTTGACCCCCATCACTTTCTTCATCATCGAAACCGATGCCTGCTGTTTCACTTCTCCTTGACTCATCGCCATCGCTAGTGCGGCAATATCGATCGTAACACCTTCTTTCCATCAGAATTAAGAAACGAGATACGGTTCAAACAACGTTTCCATTTCTGCTTTCAACTTCTTCACGTTTGGAATGAGCGTGAACTGTAGGATCTCTTGGACTGTGCCATAGGAATGATCTTCAAGGGATGTTACTACTCGCTCTAGACTTTCACGAACCTTCCCAATGTGTACTTCTACTAACTCCGTATCATTCATTTCCTCAAAAACAGGACCGATTGAATTCTCAATTGATGCAAATCCACCAACGACATCATCCATCAATTGCATTGCCTCAGGGTATTTCTTTTCATTAAGCTGCTTTTGTACATGTGTTAATCCTTCTAAAACCGTCTCTGACAACTGTAAACTCTGTTTCATGACATCAAGATGCTTTTCCATATGGATCACTGCTTTCTATGTATGTATATTTTACTGCGTATCTCTCATTCTATCGACATAAAACTACAAAAATTGAATGGTGATAGGCTCGGATTCGTTCCTAAAGGGAGATCATTAATTATATTAATACCTTAGCGGGACATTTGATTTTTTTACAGTTATATCTTCTATATCTTCTCCTAACCTTTCGATGTAAAAATTCACACCTTTTTCAGCAATATCACTATTATTTTTAGGACCAATAGTGATTTCTCTTATTGGTAACTTTTTAAACTCCTGATCTATATATGGAGTTATCACTCCATTATTACTTCTAAATTCCACATCTGCTTTATCTTGAATTGTTGCAACAACCCTGAATTCTTCTTCAGCCTTAAATGAATCATGCTTAAAAAATATTGAATAAGATATTATTACTGATTTATAATAAGGTAGTAATTTACTTTCTAGCTCTATTAACTCTGGTTCTTGGGAATTAATGTTCTTAAATGTTTTGATAAGTGAACTTGCTAGCATTTCAATCTGTTCTTCACGGTCATAAATAACATTTCCATAAACTATAAAGAAATCATCATTTTCATCGTGAAAATCGTCTAATAATGACTTTGAGTCAAAACCTATATTATACCCATCACCTTTTGCATAATTCCCCCACAAAGTTAATGAATCTCCTTTTTCAGACAAAGATAAAACATAGATTTCTATTAATTCTTGGACATTTACAAATCTTGAATCAACCGCCTCCGTAAATTTTTCTAACATAGTTTTATAATAATCATTTTCTTTTATACCTTTTCCATACTCTTTTATTAGTAGTTCAGAAAAGATATCTAAGGATTCATCAATAATATTTGTTATATATATCACTTCCATGGAGTCATTTAAAAAATCACTTTTTGTCATCCAAAGCTTCTTATTTTTTATAATCCCCATAAGTCCTTCTATGCTAGTATAATGATACATCTTTTCCGGAATACCTTCTGGTCTTATTTTTGGTCCTATATCTTCCCAAAATGTTTTTATCAATAATTCCTCTAATTTTACACTCATTGTACTTCCTCATTTCCAACTTACCAGTTTTCTATCTAGTTAGACTAAAAAATATTATAAATAAAATAAAGAGACTCTAGCATATTCACTAGAGCCTCTAAGCTGGTCATAAGTATTAACCAAGTAATTGTAGTACTGATTGTGGTTGTTGATTTGCTTGAGCTAACATAGACTGAGAAGCTTGGGAAAGAACGTTTGCTTTTGTCATTTCCATCATCTCTTTAGCCATATCAACGTCACGGACACGAGATTCCGCAGCTGATAGGTTCTCAGAAGAGTTATCTAAGTTAGAGATTGTGTGCTCTAAACGGTTTTGAGTAGCACCGAGTTTAGAACGCTCTGCAGAAACATTCTCAATCGCATCGTTGATCGTTGTGATTGCAGCATTTGCACTTTCCTGCGATGAAATATCGATGCCGCCTACACTAACCTCTGTTTTATCAGTGAATACAGCTGAAGCAGCTAAAGCTTTTACACCATCAATATAATAACCGTCGGTAACAAAAGATGCAGCAACTTCTCCATCAGAATTTAAAATATCATTGCCATCAACAGTGTAATCACCTGTCTCAAGCCCAGCAAAAGAAGCTGTACCAGTAGAACCACCAGCTGCGGCAACTACAACTTCACCTGATGTGACCCCTTGGGAAAAAGTCAGCGTATCATCAGCAGCACCTGCACCCGTATATGTTAATCCTCCATCTGTGCTATTTGCAACCACATCTCCCGCGTCATTAACAAGGTCATGAGTGCCTGCATCATTTTCTACTGCTGTATAATTCCCATCAACAATAGCCGGTGTAGTATTAGCAGCGTAAGTTCCTGTTACGTCAAATGAAGCATCCCCTGCGATACCAAGCTCTAGACCTCTCATATCATCTATTGCAAGATTAAGGTTCTGACCTTCATTAGCACCAATTTGGAACTTATTATCTAACGAACCGTCAAGAAGGTTTTGAGTATTAAACTCTGTGTTATCACCAATACGTGTGATTTCAGCGGCAAGCTGATCAACTTCTTTTTGAAGCTCTTCACGGTCTACTGCTACGTTTGTATCGTTGGCAGACTGAACGGAAAGTTCACGCATTCTTTGAAGGATTGAGTGAGTTTCGTCTAATCCACCTTCAGCAGTTTGAATCATGGAAATACCATCCTGAGCATTACGGCTTGCTTGATCAAGACCATTGATCTGTGCACGCATCTTCTCGGAAATTGCAAGACCTGCTGCATCGTCCCCAGCTTTGTTGATACGCATACCTGAAGATAGCTTCTCCATTGAAGATTGCATTGCATTTTGGTTGATTCCCATTTGACGATGAGTATTCATCGCTGGGATGTTATTGTTGATAATCATAATAAAATTCCTCCTTGAGTTTGCTTCCTGTTCACATCCTTGTGAGTGGAAGTTTCTGTTTTGGCTTCGAAGGAAAAAGGTCGGCCGCCCTAGTCCTTCTCGCCTTACAATAGTATTATCGGATGCTGACGAAAGATGTTTAGCAAAAGAAGAAAAAAATTTAAAACTTTTTTCTTTTCTTTATATAATGAGGAGAGTTATTACCATTAGATAAACTCATTAAACATTCTTTCAAGTTGTTTCAGCGGATAATGACATAGTCCATCCTCTATTAAACTCTCTAACAAATTATACAATTGCCCATAACTAAACTACATTTTTTACTTAAACCGACATAATTATCTCCAATAAAATAGTGTAAGAGTAAATACACTGAACGGGATATGATATGTGTAAGTAGATATACATTAGTTATCAAATGGTAGAATTGCAGGCAATAAAAGAAAAATGGGGAGAAAGAAATGAATTAAGAGAAGTGTTCCCGACAGATGGATTATTTAGTAATCTCGCTCAATCGTAGCTTTATGTAGAAAAACAAATGAAACGTGAGGTTCAAGTTAGTAATCTATTCACTGAGTGGTGACACCTAGTATCCGAGCAAAGCAGAACCTAGAATGAAAGGTTCTGCTTTGTTCTTTAAAGAAAAGTCACGTCAAAAGTAAAAGAATTCGGTCATTACCTTAGAAAAAGAGGCAAAAGTTTTTCACTATCTTCTTCTACCTAACTGCATCTACCCAGCCTCTACGAATAATATTCACCATGGCATCCGTTCTGTCATTGGCTCCTAATTTCTTGAGCAGATGGCTAATGACTGTACTAACAGTTGATGGTGCTAAATACATGAGCTCGGAAATTTTCTTGTTATTATGCCCGTCTAATATATGTTGAAGTACTCTTTTTTCATTTGAATTTAATGGAAGCTCCATTTCTTCTTCTCTTAATACAAGTCGATTTATTGGTCGATCCTTCAGCTTTTTTTTCTGGATATCGTTTATGAGGTCTTGATGCAGCGACTGCTCCAAGAAAACATGGTATTCATCAAGTGTCTCCATCACTCTTTGCCCGTGATTCAAAAAGTAGTCAAGCGAAATAATCCCATTCATTTCGTGATTTAAATATTGAAAAAGAGACTGTTTAGGTTTTTCTTTTGTCATGATCACAACATATGGGTCCACCATCGTTGGTTTTTCCAGCATCGATTCGATCCATTGCATACTATCCAATCGATATTCATCGATTAAAAAGAATATATAACGGATATCGTCCAGGCCAGTCGGATAGGTGTAATCTATAATGACATCTTTATCGTTTGTGATCTCTTCTACCTGCTGAATCAATGTTCCAGTCAAACATTCGTCGTAATCGATAAAGAGAACTTTATGTTTTTTTGTAACGGATTCTAAAGAATTCAGCACGTGCAGATCACCTCTCCTTAATATCTACTCTCAACCCTAACTATGTAATCACTCTTAGACAAGATTCGATAGTCTTTCGACATGTAGGACTTTTATTGTTTTGGAACCTTATTTAAGAGCTACTAAGAGAAATAACGATACTAGTTTACAAGTTTATCTATATTTATAGTTCTTAAGTAGAAAAACGGCATAGCCGTCTTTTATTAAATACAGCGTCATCTTTAAAGCCACCATCACTTAAGCATCAGGGGCGAACTTCTCTTGACGCGTGTGGCGTAAAGATAGCTGTCATTTTATACTTTCTCTTAAAAAAATTTTCCACTAAATAGAACAACGAAACGTGCAGTTACTTTGGTTTCGTAAATGTTTGTAACTGTTTTAAAACATCTATAGAGCCAGCTGCTGCTGCAGTGTTTTCTTCCTGGATAGCGAGGTAGATTTCTTTTCGATGGATATCAATATTTCTCGGTGCATTTATCCCAAGCTTTACTTGATCTCCTTCTATCCCAATTACGGTAACCTCAACATCATCACCAATCTTAATTGATTCATTAAGCTTTCTAGTGAGAACAAGCATCTCCTAGCCCTCCTTTTTTCCCGAAGCTTCCAATGCTTTCAGGTTGTGCTTCGTATGGTAATTTGATTCATTTAATACGATTTGTTTCCCTTGTTGAACAGCACTATTAATGACGATAGGTCCTCGCAAATTTGCTGTCGATGCTTCCAACGTGTCTCGCAGCGTCAGGACAACAAACAAGGCAACATCCTCTTCTTTTTCTATCTGAAGGGCTTCAATCGTCTGATCCGAAAGCTTCGCCGTATAGTCAGGAAAAAATGAAAACGGTGTCATCACAACTAAAGCTAATCCCGCTGTATGTATCGATTGTAAAATATAAAAGGCACTAGGTTCTTCACTAAAAGGAAGTAAGATAAATTCCTTCTCCGTTTCAAAACTTGGGATCCCTTGTTCAAAATTTATTATATTTTCTTCTTTGATCTCGGCATCACCTGAATACTTGGTTTTGATATTCAATTAAATCACTCCTCACTTAGTTATAGTATATCGATTCCTGTCGACATTGTCTTGGTAAAATTAAGGAAATATGTAGAATTTTTTTGATTTCACTCATAAGGATAAATACTAGATATTTTCCTCTTCCCTACATAGCTCTTTCATACACAAAAAACCTGTGAGTTACCTAAGCACTCGGCAGGTTTTATAGAAAGTGAATAAATTTTCATTTAAAGTTGTCTATTCACCGATCCACCAATGACATCAAATTGAATGGAATTTTTTTGCTGAACGTAGATGTTTGTTTCCCAACGTGGGACGGTAATCTCCGGTTCATTTTTTTGTACGTGAATCTTTGGTTTTTGCCAATTGGATTGAATACTTACCTCTGCAGGTTGAAAGTCGATCTTAACCTTCCCCATATGCTCTGGTACCATGGCAAGATTGTATTGCTTCGGTTCCCGTGTTCCGTTTTGTTGAGCAATTTGTGGAATCGCATTTGTGCCATTTTCAATCTTTTTCAACATTTCACCTTGCTGAGCTGTTTTTGCCACGTATTGAGAAGCAGTTTGTTGCGCTTTAGCAACAAATTCCTCATTCCTTCTAAAAATGCTTTTCAAATTTGCATCAGCGAAAGCTTCTGTTTGATCAATGTAAAGCTTAGAAGCAGTCGTACTAATACTTAGCGTGCTTCCCAGCTCTTGCTCAATCTGCATATCAGCCGGACGCTGCTTTATCGAAAGAGGAGGCCTTTGCTGTTGCATACCAGTAACGGCATCTTGTGTTTGAATTTGAATACGTGCAAGATCCATGCAAGAAGCCCCCTTCTTTCGTTTTTTGTTTGGATCATCCTTCTAAATTACCTCAAGAAATCCATAAGCGAAGGTTGGATAATTTTCGAAGTGGAAGAAAGTGCTGCTCGGTGTACATTCTCCTGCGCCAACAATTTTGTAATGACTTGCTCAATTTCAGCATCTTCATTATCAGACATAATCCGTTTTGCGATTACTTCTTGTTCCTGAATCCTCGAGTCCATCATCTCGACTCGGTTCATACGGGCACCAAGCTCTGCTCTTTCATTGACAGTGTTGTTAATATGCCCATCAAGCACATCGAGCATGGCTGATAAGTCCTCTGCCGTTGTGTTCTCGTCGTTCAAAGCATTCTCCAGCTCTTGGATATCCTGGAATAGTTCTTCTGAATAAACGTTTTGCGGTCGGATATTAACTGGTACCTTTACACCCTTTAAGAGCTCAATTTCTACATTTTGTTCGTTATCAGAGACAGTATAATTCCCTGCACCATCCACGCTGACGGGAGGATTCGTTGTATCTGTTCCATTAAAAATATATTTATTATTAGAGCGAGTATTTGCCATAGATTCCAAGTGCTCACGAAGCTGCGTGACTTCTTTGGCGATATTTGCCCGTTGTGTTTCTTCATAGGAATCATTTGACGCCTGAACCGTTAGTTCTCGAACTCGTTGCAAGGCATCTGTTGACTGACCAAGCGTTGAATCCGCTGTGTCCATCCAGTTATACGCTTCCGATAAGTTACGCTTAAACTGTTCCGTTTCAGCGACTTGCGTACGATACCGCATACCATTCATGGCTACAACCGGGTCCTGTGAAGGCCGGGATATTTTCTTTCCGGTCGATAATTGATCGGAATAGTTTTTCAAACTCTCGAAGCTATTCCCTAAATGGCGAAGGGAACTATTCGCCATCATTGATTGTGTCACACGCATCTCTTTCACCTACTTTATAGTATTATCGACCACCGACGCCCATTCCGTTAATGATGCGATCTAGCATTTCATCTACCATCGTTATATTGCGAGCCGCTGCATTATAAGCATGTTGAAACTGAATCATATTTGTCATTTCTTCATCTAGCGATACACTACTTACCGATTGGCGATTTGCATGAACAGAATCTCGTAACGAAGCCGAGTTATCCGTTAATCTGCCAGCTTCTTTTGTTGAAACCGCCATTTCACCGATCACACCTTGAAAGAAACTGTTTACATTCGTCAAGTCCCCACCAAAATTAAGAGAGGCATCTTTTACATCCGCTAAATTTAATGCGTTCCCGCCATCACCAGCAAAACCTACGCGAGCTCCATTCTCACCAACATTCTGAGCTGCGGCGATGTTGTTTCGACTAGCCAGGATTTCGTCTGAAACTCTCAAATACTTCGCCGCTCCTTGGACGTCACCATTGTATTCATCTGAATAGGCAAAGAAGTTAACTCCTCCTGCACTATTCCCCTCTATTTCCGAAAGGCTGATTCCCTCTTGATGCTGTTGATTAAATGCCTCAACAAATGTTGCAACCATCTGATCCAAGTCTCGCATCATCTCAGGATAAATACCAGCTTGCTCGCCATTTGCATCTTCATACCCAAATCCTTGGACCATCGCCATGAGAGATCCCGGAGAATTGAAGTCAGAAAATGGGATAGTGGTATTATCATTTGTAAAAGTAATTCCTGTTACAAGTCCGGATTCGCCTTCTCCGTCAGCAAATTGCACCTCTATAGGGTTATATTCCGCTGTTTCGCTATCTACTAACGTAATTCCAGTATCTTGTCCATTTCGGTCTAATAATGAAATTGTGTACTTCCCGTCAGCCATTGCTTTTGACTGGCCGCCGCTCGGGACTCGGTCGACACTAATATTCACAAATTGAGACAACTCATCAACGAGTACATCCCGTTTATCGTAAAGATCATTCGGTAAATAACCATGAGGTTCCACAGAAGCAATCTGTTTGTTTAATTCATTTATTTGATTCAGAGTCGAATTCATTTGATTTTGCTCTACACCAATTTGTTTTCCATAATCACGTTGAATAGCTTCCAATGATTCGTACGTATAGTTAAATGTATCTGCTACAGCTATTCCTGATTGACGAACAACGGAACGAGCCCCTGCATCTTCAGGGCTGCCAGCAAGATCCTGCATAGACTTCCAAAACTCATCCATGACATTCGAAATACCGTTTCCCGTTAATTCATTCATCACGTCTTCCACTTTTTCCAGCGACTTTTGCCGAGTCTCCCAATAACCATGTTTATTGTTTTCTCCGCGAAATTGCTGATCCAAAAACTCTTCACGCACACGTTGAATTTCTCCAGCTTTCACACCCGTTCCCAATTGTCCAGGAATACCTGGCTTGTTAAACGCTGGGTTCGGAAAAGCTTCCGTTTGCGTGAAGTTCACACGCTGTCTGGAATAGCCTGGTGTATTTGCATTTGCAATATTGTGCCCTGTTGTATGTAATGCTGATTGATGCGTGCTCAAAGCACGGCGAGCAGTTTCTAGCCCATGAAATGTCGAAAGCATCCTATTCTCTCCTTATTAAAAACCGCATAGCGGATTTTTATTAAATACAACGTTAGCTACTGCCGCCATCCTTTAAGTAGCAAGGTGGTCTTCCTTGCTACGTGCGGCTTGAAGGTAGTTGCCTTCTCTATACAAAACGCGTAGCATCTTCTGTTTAAATTAGTTTCTAATCCTAAATATTTTAAAAGCTCGAAGTAGTGAAGGAGGCGACTCCAGCGGGATAAGCAATAGCTGAAGACCCCACAGGGTCCTTTTCCCGAGGAGGCTGAAGCATTGCCCGCGGAAAGCGTCCACCTAAAGCGGATTCGAGCCACTCTGTATAAGAAAAACGCCTAGTTATACTTTTGAATCAAACAACGACCGTTTATCCGGATCGAAATCATCCTTATCTTCATTTTCCCCAGTACCAGAATAACTGGAGAATTGATTCTGCGGATGCATGGCATCAAGGGAAAGGTTCACAAAGCGCAACGAATCCTCTAACATTTGACGGTTCAGCTCATTTTGCTCTTTAAGTTTCTGAATCTCAATGACTAACCGGTTTTGCCAATGACTCAAATCCTCCCGCTCTTTTTCAGGTAAGAGAGGAAGTAGTTGATCCATCGTTACGTTCTCTTTCACCAGTCCCTTTTCATCCATCCATTGCTGAATAAGATGTTGCCGCGTATTTTCAAGCTTTCGGAGGTGCTGAATCAATGCGGATTCATCCTTTAAAACTTGGTCAAGACCAGCCATATCCCCTTTTTTAATGACTTCCTCTTTTTTTAAAGCCTGCTCATTAAAACGTTCATGAACAACCGTCATTGCCTGGAAAATTTGGATAAGCTCCTGCACCACATCAAACACCTCGTTTCGGTTTATTTATTCCAAAAATCATAAAGCTTCTTCGCTACCTCTTCAGGGTTCACTTTATACGTGCCGTTGTTAACTTGCTCTTTTACTTCTTGTACGCGTTCCATTCGATCCGCAGAAATTCCAGGTGTATTAGCCAGTTTTTTTGCTTCAGGTGAAATTTCCACTTGATCCTGCTTTTTAACTTGGTCCTTTTTTTGGCGCTCTTGGACTTCTTGACTCTTCTGATACGCTTTTACGGAATGCATCGGATTTATTTTCATGGTTACGCACCTCCTTCAATCCTATTAATGAATAGGGGTATTCTCCTATGGTAAGGTATACAGCACTGACCGAAGTCACCGCCACTTACACCTTTTATAACCTCTACTAACTATATCGGTTATTCCCCGTCAATCTTTACTATTCAGTCAAAAAAACATTTAACAATAGTCTATTTTACCACAAAATCACTCATTTCCTTTTAAAAGGGGTCAGACCCGCCATTTTTTTCCAAATAAAAAAGCGTCCATATTATGAACGCTTTTCATTATAATTTTATCGATTACGGTTGAAGCGGTCGCTCATGGATGAGTAGGTTTGATACTTCGCCTTTTCTCGATCCTCTTTTCTTTTCTCATACGCTTTTTGTCGGTCTCCTGCTTCAAGATCACGACTAAATCCGTCCGTACAATCCCCGCAAAGCTTACCCTCTTTGATATTTTTTCCACATTTTGAACATGGGTATCCTAGATTAGGAAATTGTGAGACATGAAGTCGTCCTTCGCGGATAAATCGAACAATCATATCTTTTTCGACCTCTGTCCCCTCAACCACTTCGTCTAATGTTGCTTTTCGATTCTCTCGTCTGCGAATAAATTTATAAACAATATCAAACTTGTTTTCTACTTCTCGTGCACACACATCACAAACCGAGCGCAATGCCTTCACATAAAGCTTTCCACAGTTTGGACAATTGACCAATTCCGCCATATTAAACACTCCTCTTTACTCCAGCTCTTACGTCGATGACCAAGCCAGTTTTCACTTTTCTTATATATCGACATATTTCGCTAAGAGTTGAATGTTTTTTTCAAACTTCCTGTCGCTCGAGCTACTGTAAGACCAAATACTTCTTTTGCTCCGTTTGTATAGAAAACACTTGCTGCAGCATGCAGTGTCGCCCCGGTTGTATAAATATCATCAATGAGGAGGATTCGCTTACCATCAAAGGACACATTCATTCCTTTTTCAGTCAATTGAAAGACGCCATCCAAAGCTTCTATTCTAGCTTGCCGATGACGTTTACTTTGTTTCTCCGCCGCTCCAGTCCGTTCCAATAATTCCACGCATGGAAACTTTTCTGCAAGCAAAAGTCCTTGATTGAAACCTCGTTCCCATAACCTTTCCTCCATTAAGGGAATCACTGTCACAATGTCTATATGCCCTAGCTCCCGACTTGCTTTTTTCAAGTCACCAGAAAATAAACGTGCAATCTCAGCATCTCCTCGATACTTAAACCGGGCAATTACTTCTTGCAGAAAAGGTGTATACGCGTATAATGCCCGATGTTGCACAGGCATAGCTCCCCCTTTTTCCTTCCATAGAAGGCAATCTTGACACTGTTTTTCCGGCTCAGCTTTAAAGCTGGCATGACGAGATTCTTCCTTGCTTAAAGCAGGCCGGCCGCACATTTCACAGCTGATATCAGTAATTCGCTCCAACTTTTCTGCACAATCAGGGCAGAGAATACTTTCTTGTGTGATCCCCAACATCCACGACCAACTCACATCCTCGTGGAACCGTTCGAGGCAATACACACATCGATTATTTGCTTGTACATGTTCTCGCCAATGCATCCTAATTAACGCCTCACTCTCGTTAGTATTCTTGATTCATTGCTTTTATGTGTCTTATCGCCTCGACCATCGCTATCGTTTTGCCATGATGAAAAAAGATGATATCTCCTGTTGGCTCATCCGCACTTCGTCCGACCCGTCCGGCAATTTGCACGAGCGCTGATTCTGTAAAAATCCGGTCTTCTGCGCCTAACACACCTACTTGAACTCCTTTCACTGTGACTCCTCTTTCCAATATCGTGGTTGTTACTAAAATGCGAATATTCCCCTCCCTAAAACGCATGACTTTCTCTCGTCGTTCTTCATCATTGGCGTATACCGAATCGGTACTTACCTCTGGAAAAACGTAGCGAAGTGCTGCGATTACAGCAGGTTGGAGATCAATTCTTGGTAAAAATAAAAATATTTGTTTTTGTTGTTCTAGGGTGTGCTTAATCCAATGGAGGAGATGGTAAGGGAGCTTCTTTTTTCGTTGAAGGTTTTTCATCCAGTTTCCAATCCACATCAGTTTTGGGACAGGAAGGGGATGACCGTGATACCTTCTTGGTACCTTTACATGAGGAATTTTTCCGTTTTCGGCTGCGCTTTTTAATTCTTTTGGAGGGGTGGCCGTTAAATAGATTGTCAAACTAGGAGTCAAGCTTGCTTTTTTCACGGCAAAATGAAGTTTTTCATCATAGCTAAATGGAAACGCATCGACTTCATCAATAATCACAATCGGAAAATAATCATGGTAACGGAGTAGTTGGTGGGTCGTAGCAATCAAAAGCTGGGCTTTGGCATAGCGGTCATCCGCCCCGCCATAAAAACCTTCCACAACCGTATTAGGAAAAGCTGCCCGAAGTCTTGGTAACAGTTCTAAAACAACATCTGTCCGGGGAGTCGCGATTAGAACGGGTTTGTGGGCTTCAAGACCTGCCAAAATAGCCGGGAACAGCATTTCCGTTTTTCCTGCGCCACAAACTGCCCAGGTCAGGAACGAATGGTTTTCTGTAAGCGGTGTGTTGACCTGTTTCACAAGCGCATCCGCTGCTTTTTTCTGGGCTGGTGATAGTTCCCCTTGCCAGCCGAGCCGAGGCATTTTCATATCATTTAACTGTTGCATCGCATGCCAAGTAAGAAAAGGTGTACACGAGCTGACGCGGCCCATCATAATGCAACTGCGACAATACGTACACATGTCATTACACCTAGCACATTCAAACTGAGCTACAAGAAAAGGATCCGAAGTTCCACAGCGTGAACATGCTAATTTGCGAGATTGCGGAACTATGCCAGAAGAATAGTGAATATAACCGTGGCAAACATGCTCATGAATCTCCTGCAGCGAAAATATTGCAGTTACTTCATCTAAAAGTAATCGCCCCCCCCGTAACATTGCTTCCAAGTTTGGATTAGGGATAAACGTTTGATTTACTTGGGGATCTGCGATGTCAGTTTCATAGTCGGATAGTCGAGTGAGAGGCAATTCTGCCATGGGTTCAAGTAGTTGTTCAGGAATAAGCCAATAAGCGAACCCTTGAGGATCATGAGGTAAATACACAGCATACTTGTGATTTTTCAAAGTGGATTCGGAGAGAGGTAAAACATAAAAACGCATAGGATACGCCTCCTTTATGGGATTGTATGGGGTGGGGTGATAGCGTAGAAGATAAACATTTGATCATTTATAGTTTTAGTATACTTCATTAAAAGGATCTGTAAAATTATTTTTTAAAAGAAGATTGAATCTGTGGAAAGCTTTATACCAAGAAAACAGCTTGAAGAAGCGAAGGTGGCGACTCCCGCTGAAAACGTCCACCTAGAGCGAATTCAAGCACTTCCTTTCCCAGTGATAACAACCTTCTATAAGAAAATCAATATCGTATTAAAAGGGTCTAATTAAAACGCAAATCTTCTATTTTATCCGCGAATCAACCCAACCTATACCAAGACTGCCTTCACCTAAATGAGTACCGATGACCGGCCCGAAATAACTAATAGAAACATTCGAATTCGGATATTTCGCCTGCAATTCTTCCGCAATAACAGCTGCCTTATCAGGACAATTTCCATGAATCACCGTGATATCAAGAGGATCTCCATTTTCCGCATCCTTATCTAATATCGAATATATCCTTACTAACGCCTTTTTAGCCGTACGAACCTTTTCATACGGAACAATAATTTTGTCTTTAAAATGAAGCACAGGTTTTATCTTCAAGAGACTGCCTACAAATAATTGCGCGCCATTTAATCGACCTCCACGATGCAAGTGATTGAGATCATCCGCGATAAAATAAGCTTGTATGTTGTTTTTCATGTCGTATAAATGATCAAGTATCTCCTTTGAACTGTAATTTTGTTCCGCCATTTTTGCCGCAGCCAGAACATAAAAGCCTTGCACCATACAGCTTACTTCCGAATCAAACAAATGAACCTCTACATCCTCAGTCATGTTTCCAGCTGCAAGTGCTGTTTGATGTGTCCCACTTATCCCACTTGAAAGCGTAATGACGATGATTTCCTCGTGATTTTCTGCTAGCTCTTGGAATTTTTCTTCGAATAGACCGATGGCTGGTTGCGAGGTTGTCGGAAGTTTTTCGACTTGTTTCATTTTCGCATAAAATTCTTCCGTGGTAATTTCCCATTCTTCTTTATACGTTTCTTCACCGAAGTTAACATCTAGGGGTACCATAGTTATGTGATGTTCTTCCCGTAATTCTTTTGGTATGTATGCGGTGCTATCTGTAACTATAGCTATTTTACTCATTTAGGTTTGCTCACTTCTCTCTTTTCTAAATTTCATTAATAAAAACGGCAAAGCCGTCTTTTTTATCTTGTTAAAAATGACATCTGTCATATTTGAAGCATTATACTTATACTATCAACTGACAGGTCCCATTGTCTACGCTTATCTTCATATACTCTGCAAACCTCTTAGGATTCGACCACTTTTTCAGGTTCATTTTCTTTCAAGGTCTTTTCGGGGTCTTTTTTGGTTCAATCTTTTA
>NZ_JBIMEV010000047.1:0-35170 GCF_051262595.1 Salipaludibacillus sp. CF4.18 | reverse complement strand
CCATCATAAATTAACTGCCGTCCCCTACATATTTAGTTTGCCATAAACACAAGTTTAGTGTTTAATTTCGCTGATAAGAATATTAGTGAAAATTTATTAAATAAACAAGGTATAATTGAAGCCCAAAAGAGTTTACTTTTAAATAGAAGTGTTCAAGAAATTACAGCAATACAAAATATAACTAATGAAATAATTACTATCATAGATAATAAACAAAATAACTGAAGTAATACAACCCCTTTAAATTTGTAAAAATTAATGGGAAAGTAGTTGAAGAACTTCAAACAAGACAACAACAAGTGAGCGTTCTAATCAAAGCTTACTTGTTGTTGTCTTTTGTCTGTGATACTTTCCTTTTAAATCGCCTTAAGGCACTGTTCTGTTACCTTATGTGTAGTGCTCTAATTGTCACATTTATTAAAGTCGATTTGTAGAATTAAAAGTGAGTATTGCGGATGAATTGAGCCAGCTATGCGGAGTTTTGAGCCACTGATTGTGGATGACTGAGCCAGTATATGCGGAAAGAGAGCCACTATTGATTACAGCCAACGAAATGTACCATCAATGACATAGTTCTTACCACCGAATGACAAATAATGTACCGGTAAAAGACAGGATATTTACCAGTGTGCCTTCTGTATAATTAGTGAATTGTATAAAGCAACTAACCAATGATGTTTTAGTAGCCTGATAATTTTTAATTATGGATAATTGAATCAATTTTATAATTCAGAGCCCTTGTCGCCCAAGAGATTTAAGAGACAAAAAAAGGAGTGCCTCCCCAAATGTCGAATTTAGGTTAAGTAGCGAACCAACTAATTTGACTGGAGGGAAGACTGCTATGTCCATTTTACGAAAAAAGAGCCTACTAATTATAGATGTTTTATACGATTTAGAACCAACTCAACATTACGATGAACTTTTTGCAACACTGACTATCGATCCTATTTTACACATGGTGGCTAAGAAATCACGACTTGGGCGTCTTTGCATCTATCTTTATTAACAAAAAAATGCTACTCCTTCTTAGAAGATCGCACCATTTTTGGGGAACCGTTTTTAATTGATTTATTATGGATGAGATGACATAGAAAAATCATCCTTATGTGCCGTCTTGAAGTGTTTAATTTTTCTTTTGGAATTTTTTTATGAGTTCGTTGATATTTATACCAATCCCCATAAAATTAGGTTTCAACTCAACCAACCGAAAGTAAGAAGTAAGCTCAATTATGCGAAAAGATTGTGGTATTCAATTTAATTTAGTACTTTTAATTTTCAAAAAGTGAAAATTACCGTATTATGATAATATCATTGTATTTTATTTGCATAGAGGGGTGAAGATTTTTATATGTACAAGTAGAAAGAATTTTTATGCCTTTATAATCAATAGATTAAAATGAATTTATGGCTGAAATGCTAAAACAGATTGATTAATCATTACTAATGATTCACCTCAATTAGAATAAGGTATGGAGGTCACATTGTATGGTTGAGGAATTGGAAGTTAAAGAAGTTGTTTTTGAGGGGGAAACTCTTAAGATGTGTGATAATATGCTAAGGAAAAAGATTGATCCTTACGACTTTCATGTAGGAAAAAAACTAGTAACAAGGTTATTTATTCGGGGAATTAAAACGTATGGTGATTTACCTCGCGATTTAACAGAGTTAGAAAAAAACGATGGGGAAACGAGATGGACTTTACGATATCTGTTTAAGGGAATGAGGAGACTTGATAAGTCCATAAGAGAACTAATCTATTATGACCATGGATCACTAGATAATGAAATTGTTGCTTTTGATAAATGGCTCTCAACGAAATCCCATTTGGAACCATGCAAGTTAGACCCAAGATATATTTCACTTTATAAAGTGAAATATTATGAATCATTTGATGAAAGAAAAGTCACTTTAAAAGTACTAGGTGAAATATTAGGGGTATCACCGCAACGTGCTGGAAAGATTTTAAAATCTGGAGACCGTAAACTTAGAGAATATACTTTAAAGCATTTCCCTCGGCTAGCTCAAGCTATGGAAGAGGGATGTGAATTAACAACTAATGATAAAATTAGCGGTGATCCTTTCTATTATTATTTACTAACAAAGGCTTTCAAGCAAATGAAGTAACGTGCTTTACAAAAGATTTCATCACAGCATCAGAATATCATTTGTTAAAACAAAACTCTATTGGAAAATTAAAGATTTTTGCAATAAGTAGTCATACAGTCTAAAAGACGTAATTTTGTTCATTTTGGGTATACCTCAACTGAACAAATAGGAATGCAGTAATACCAGGCTGTCGAATTGTTCATTTAGGGTTGTTCAATAGAATAGAGTTTATTAATTTACTTAAGAGAATATATAATTGATTAAATGCTAGTGAAATTATAGTACGAGAAGGAATATGATCATTCGAAGGAAAAGAGGTAGATTAAAACTTAGGAGATCTTCAGCAACATGGCCAGGTTGGAGTAACCCTTGTATTGAGTAGTAGACTATTAATCACTTTTACCTTCTGGAAGTTCAAAGCTGATAATCCATAGTTTTGGAATTAAAGATTTTATAATTATTTATATCGTACAAATGTGATTAATTTTCAAGAAGAACTGAAAACTGCTTCAGCATTTGAATAACTAAAGAGGATATTTTTATAAGATTTACTAGTGTGACATCAGACAAATCTTTTTACTAGAACCAAGAGTAAATATGGCAGCTCACGAATGTGGCTGCCATATTTACGTTATGTTTTATAGAAGAAAGGAGTTTCACTCCCTTATTTTATATTTCTTCACTGTTCCTTTTACTTAACGATCCAAGAACTCCTGCAAATCTTCGGTAAATTTTACCGGATTCTTTTCCATTAAACTATGATCTCCATGTTCTTCCTCTGTATAAACATAAAGAGTAGAGTTAGGGATAGCAGAATGTATCCAGCGCTGATTTTCTACATATATACTAAGTTCTCCTGTAAAGATTGCAGTCGGTACATCAATTTTGTTTTCGATGACGTCGCGCCAATCATTAGTACCGTGATTATACATTACACGGATTAAGTAATCCATATCATTGTTAGCAAACTGATTAGATAGACTTGCCGTATTTTCGGAGTATGGAGTATTCGAACTGTCCATCACAGAAAAATCTACAGATGAAATCATATCTTGTAACTGCTCCGAAGATTCGAAAGGTACTGACAACTCCTCGCGTTCTTGTTCTGTCATACCAGGAGTAGGAACAATTACTGGCGGCTCATCGACAAAAGCGACCTTGTTAATTCCTTGAGTTCCGTAAAGGTCGATATAACTCCACAACATGGCAGCTCCCATCGAGTGGCCAGCGAAATCTGCAGATTTCACATCGAGATGATCCATGAATTCCTTAAGATCGGTAGCATAACGGGATATGCGATTTCCATATTCGACATCTTCCGATAACCCTTGGTTACGAGGATCAAGTGTATAAACACGATAATCATCGCGAAGTAGGTACATCACGTTCAGAAGGTGAGCGCCATTACCTGACCATCCCGGAAGAAGGATTAACGGATCACCTGTACCTGCTGTCCAATATGACAATTTCACCCCATCACTAGTTTCAAACGAACCGATTTCTAGATCCTCGAATTCTGATAATTTGGAAGGCATTCCTTCAATCTTGTTCGGAAAAGTGTAATCTTCTCCAAGTACAGTAACCGCTGACGAAGTTGAAACCTCAATTGATTCTTCGGTTGGTGCTTCATCGCCAATGTTAGTTTGCCCAGTTTCTTGATCGCTTGAACAACCAGCTGCTACTCCACCAAACAATAATGTTACCCCTACTAATGCTGAAAACTGTCTCTTTTTCATTTTAAATTGTCTCCTTTTCCTTATCTGCGGACCTACTAAAGCAGGGAACCAAAGAATGTAATTTTATACCTCTAATTTACTCAATCATTAGCTTTTATTCTTTTGCAAACTTAAGACCTGTATTATTTATTTTTAGTAATTTATTGTCTATGTGCTGGAAATCCCGAATTATGAGTAGGCAGAAACTCTGCCAGTTGCCCCTGCATTCGTGACAGTATCTCAACCCAATAGACTTTCTCTATTAATCAAGCATCCTCGAATTGGAATATGATTGTGCACAGAGCGGTTCCTTTTAAATGAAGTTTTTATATGCTTATAGACCTAGAAGATTATTATAATAACTTTCCCAGAATATTTCTTTTTCTTCACCTAGTCTAGTCGTAGTAACCTGATCTCCGAAATGCATAAAGGACATATCTCCGTTATACTCCTTCCAACTTTGCAGGTTTTCCCCATTTGGATTTCCTGTTTTGGTTAAGTTGACCAAATATTTTGATATTTTTTCTCCTAAATCATAATCAACTTGAGTCCAGAAATCCTCTCTAAGTGACGAAAAGTAATTTAAGAAATACGGTACATCTGCAGTGTGGAATGCGCCATATTTTTCTGATTCATTTCCTGGCATTACATGATCAAAATAATAAACATATGTTGGAGCTTTGCCTTGTAAAGCCCTAACTTTTGCAAAAGTAAGTTGTGCTGCCATCATCGCATCTTGATTCATCGCATTGAATTGACTAATCGCTTCGTCACCCGTTGCTGGATACAGAGCAAGAACTTCTGATGCTTTATTGCCAAATACCTGTTTTACTAAATTCTCATAATCCTCTTTGCTAATCGTAGTTGGAAGTTCAAATATATTGGATAAGGGAAGTATCCCATTTATTCCTATGTCGCCTTTTACGTTACCAGTTATCATGGTAACATCATTTTGGTTACCTTCCTTAAGTACATTTGCCGGGTTATCTGTAACAACTTCACCATCAATATTGTAACTACCACTATAATTTAGAGATAGCAATTCGTTAACATCTATAGACTTCATTTCTTCCAATGTTTGACCATCGAATAATATAGAAGCTTCAGCTTCCTTCTCAGCTAAAGTATTAAACTCACTATTTAATACATTATAACTCATAGCAACAGCATTCTTGAAAAGACCCGTTGCTTTAGGGGACATGGTTAGCATATTAACATTCATTGCGCCAGCTGATTGTCCTGCGATAGTAACATTATCTGGATCTCCACCAAATTTAGAAATGTTTTTCTTAACCCATTCTAAAGCAGCGATTTGATCCAGTAATGCATAGTTTCCGGATACTCCATTTTTTGATTCAGCTGATAATTCTGGATGTGCTAGGAATCCGAGAATCCCAAGTCGGTAATTAATACTTACATATACAGCATCACTTTTAGCAATAGCCTCTCCATCATATACTTCAACCGATGAACCTCCTGTTGTATTTCCTCCACCGTGAATATACACAATAACTGGATGTTCTTGTACATTTGAATCAGCTTTAGTCCATACATTTAGTGTTAAACAATCTTCAGAGTATCCATTTGATGTATCAATAATAAATTCCTCGGACCACATCATAAATGGAGCTTGTTCTGGCTGGATACAACTTGGACCAAATGTATCTGTTTCCTTAACCCCTTCCCATGGAATAACAGGCTGTGGCTCTTTCCACCTTAAATCTTCCACTGGTGGAGCAACATATGGAATACCTTTGTATATTGCAACTTCGGAATTAGAAGATAACATTCCTGTGATTTTACCACCATCTACATTAATAGGCTTTGACGGGTTAACTTCAACACCAGAATTTGTTGGAGTATCATCGTTACTCTTATTCTCTGTTATTGTTGAACAAGCAGTTATTATAAACAATAAAGTGATACCTAACATGTAACGTACAATGTTATTCAATTTAAACATTTTGTTCTCCTTTTTTAATAGATTTCTTTTCCTTTCTATTAGAAACCCATTAGTATTTATGGAACATATCGAACGCTCTCTTTTTCCAATGCTTTGTAATTCATGTTTCCCCCCTCCTCTATACATTGGTTCTATTAATCTATTGTCACCCTGAGATACTTACTAATTCGATTGGCATCACTCCTCTCAAAGAAAAAAACCTAAATTGGGCTTTCATATTGAAAGCCCAATTTAGGTTTTGCCTTAAACAGTTACAATCCTAAAAAAGAATCATCGATTATTTTTTTGCCACTCGTTTAAGACGAATGGTTAAATAAAGTACTTCTTCATCAGTTAACTCATTCTTTAAATGAGTAATAAAAACTTTCTGATATCTTCGTCTTTCCAAGAAAAGATTTTAGTAACTTCACAGTTTCATCTAAAGAACACAAAAAGACAAAACCATACTACTTATAAGAAAGTAATTGGTTTTGCCTGATTTAACAGTCACAATCCATGTTATGTATGCGTTATCTTTATGATATTATAAGTTTACTTTAAATGCAACAAGTATATTATCGTTTACCTTAGTTCTCTTAATTACAACTGTTTCTCGTTGAAACTTAAGAGGAACCATGAATTGGTTACCTTAATTGGACAATAAAGTTAAGGTCATATAAACTTGGTTCAAATAATAACTGAGGAGAGTAAGCATGACTAAGAGAGAAAGACGGATATTCTCAAAAGAGTTTAAAGCGCAAATGGTTCAGTTGCATGATGCCGGAAAGTCCAGAGCGGAAATAATCAAAGAATACAAGTTAACGTCTTCTACCTTTGACAGGTGGGGACAGCAGCATCGAGATAACGGTTCATTTGAAGAGAAGGACAACCGTTCGACTGAACAGGAAGAGATGATCATGTTGCGGAAAGAGAATCAAAAGCTAGCCATGAAGAACGATATGTTAAAGCAAGCCGCGCTGATCATGGGACGAAGGTAGTTGTGATTCGAAACAACACCCACAAATACTTGGTATCATCAATGTGCGACGTCCTCTATCCAAATTCCCGGAAGCACGTGCTAGCATAATGGTATGTGCAAGTGAAAGTATGTTTCGTAGATTGATATCATATTGAACTTAGTTTGAATAAATTTATAGTAGAATGTGAATTTTATATTAAAAAGAAACCTACAACCTTATTACAACCCATATTTATTTAAACATAAGAAGCCACTCACCGAAGTAAATGACTTTCTTGGACAAAACCTTGTTCCTATAAGCCTACCAATAACGGTAGACATGATAAAAAAAGGGGTAACAGATCAATCGCAATTTACCCTTGACTAACCTTTGTTTCGATTCCACTGCCGAGTCCAATTTCAACTAGTTTTTTGCGAAGTCTATTTACATTCATCGTTAACGTATTATCACTAATAAAGCGCTGATCATCCCACAGCAGGTTCATTAAATCTTCTCGGCTGACAATCTTATTTTTACGTTCAACAAGCAGCGTCAAAATATATATTTCATTTTTAGTGAGCTCGATCATTCCTTTTTCATTGGATATACGGTTTGTCTCAATGTCAATCGTTGCATCCATACACGTTTTCAGAACGGAAGGGCTTGAACTGTAGTTATAGACACGACACAAAATGGCTTGGATTTTTGCTACAAGCACTTCAAAGTGAAAAGGCTTTTGTATGAAAGCATCTGCCCCTAAATTCACACCCCCATACACTTCATATTCCCAGTCTATAAGCCGGTCTTTCATCTCTTTAAATAGAGTAGCATCATCTTCAATAATAATCTCTTAAACAACGTAGTGACCTACACTTTCACTAAAAGTATAGCAAAAAATTGAGGATAAAGAGAATGATGGTAAAAGTTAAATAGAATTTTATAAATGGATGATATAAAGGCTATTTTCTCTTGTTGTGACTGGTCTAGTTCCACGAAACGGGTGGTAATGTTTAAGAAGAACAACTAACAAAACAAAGTCATTTGCTGCACAGTAATAAAATTATTGATGAGCATTATGAAAAGTGGTCTCAGACTGAAACACTTTCTCATAAATTGCGTGTATTTTCCGCTAGTTTTGCTATGACTATTTATAAGATATGCCAAAGTATATGCTGCCCAAGCTCCTCGATGTTTAAAACCTGGGGAGGTAGGCACCGTTTTATCGGGTAAGATGGCGGGAGTTATTTAGATAGTCGGACATGTAATTTAGATCGATCAATTAAAAAATCAAATAAAAACTAAAAGAATCATTAAACCTGAATTATTGATAAAGCATTAATAAGTACTGTACGAACGAAAAATCAAGTATACATATTTTTGGGTGAAGATCAGATAATTAATCTAGTGATGGAAAATATGATGTAATAAAAATTTTTGAAGAAAAATCGTTTAAATACATGGGACATTTAAAGAACGTAATTATGCAAAGAAATTGATATTATCAATAATTTAATGTAATTTACTATATCCAAAGATGATAATGAGTTTGATACTCAAATTTCATTTTTGGAGGAATATTAAGCCATTCATATTCTTTATGTTGGAGTGAAAATAACCCTGTTGCAATAATTGATTAGACGAGACGCAACTTCTTGGCAAGACTATCTAACATATATTTAATTATCAGTACTAAGAAAAAAATTTTACTGAGAGATCGAGTATTTAATATGAATCTTCTACCGTGGTTACCTTAAGGTAACTACTTTACAAAATTCATTTATGCAATTACTATATAATTTGAAGCTGAATTACAACTAAAAAGAGAACGCATACTCATTACGGATTGTGACTGTTTAATCAGGCAAAATCGATTACTGTTGTAATTAGTGGTTTGTTCTTGTGGATGTCAAAGTGAAGATTTTAAAAACACTTAACAACAATGTCATTGTTTCAGTAAAAGACGATGAAGAAGTCATTGTCATGGGTCGCGGAATAGCTTTTAATAAAAAAGCTGGTGACGATATAAATGAAAATCAAGTTGATAAAATCTTTACTTTGGAAGATGAAAATATCACAACGAAGTTAAAACGTTAATAGCTGACATCCCTATAGAATATTTGGAATTATCTGAGGGAATTATTAATTATGCAAAAATGGAGCTAGGTAAAAAGCCTGTAATAGTATTTAAATTTCATAACGGATCACATTCATTTTCTATAGAGTGCTATAACAACAATATAACTATAAAAAATGGATTGCTTTGGGAGACTAAGCAACTGTACAAATAAGAGTTTGAGGGTGTTGATTTAATGTATTTCACCTTCCACCTGAAGAGAATCCTCCGTTAGTAATAAGTCAATTATCTGTTTATGTTTCATCCCCTCGTTTCAACTTCATAAAATCTCCGTACTCTCTTAAGTAACGTCTAGTGGTTTCTTTTGGTACTCTCGTTTTAGCTGCCACGTCTCTAACAGTTAACGATTCATTCAATAACTTTGACAAAATGTTTAGCAGTCTCTTCCAAGATAAGTAGCCTTGGTGCGCATGACGGGCACACTAAAAATAACTCCTGTATTTGTAAATACAGGAGTCGCAGCAGTATATAACTTTATATAATTTTGTCAGAAGGATTGCTTAAATAATAAGAAACCTTATGCCATAACCAAAGAGTTTAAAGGAGCGGTTAAAAGTAACTAAATTGGAGATAAAACTTTAAAATGGTTTAGAGTTTCTTTAAGGCAACCGCCTTATATAAAGAATACTCAACTTCTTGGTGATTAGTTTAATCTTAATGAAATTTAGTTCTTACGTATTTGTATAATTGTTCTTCAAAGTGATCAAGATGGTTACTCATTTGCTTTTGGGCATTTGTCTCATCCTTATTAAGTATCGCATGAAAAATGTCATGATGTTCTTTAAAAATAGCTTTAGAAAAATCTTTATCTGAGTAACTTACTCTTCTAATTTCCTGCATTGCAGTCTCAAGAGGAGTAGAAATAGTTTGTAGTAAGCGAGTCATTATTGAGTTATGAGTTGCTTGGGAAATGACCAAATGAAAAGACATATCTAATTTTTGGCTTTCCTCTTTACTATCAGACAGTAAATTAAGTTCCATTTTGTTTAATATTTCCTGAAGCTTTATTAAATCTTCTTCTGTTCTTCCTTTAGCTGCTAATCTAACATTGGATAATTCTATGGCTTTACGTGCCTCCATTAATTCAATGAGCGTTCTTTCACTAACTAACTCATCATGGAAATCGGGAATTCCAATATCTTCTGGATCAATCTTTTTAACTTTGCTTCCTTCACCTTGTTTAGTTTCGATGAATCTCATTATTTTTAATGCGCTAAGAGCCTCTCTAACTGTGGATCGGCTAACTTGGTAATGACTTCCTAATTCTTGTACTGAAGGTAAAAGGTTTCCTGATTTAAGTTCACCACTTAAAATTTGCTGTTTTAAATCCTCCGCTATGATTTCATATGTTCTTCTTTTCTTAAAAGTTTTATCCATAGACTCACCTCTTTTACATGAATTTTTTTAAAATAAGGCATTGATAATATTAAGTTTTAAAAATCTGATAATCATACTTATTTTATTCAGGTTGAGGTTCTTTTGTCAAGGGATTACTAAGTGACATTTAATACTGCAACTGTTTTTTCAAATTCAGTTAAATAAATTGTAGTTAAATGACTAGTGTTACATAAATATTATCTAAATTTTCAGTGTACTAATTTCGGCTTGTGAAAGCCAAAAAATAAATGACTAAACAAAGGTAGCTCCATCCATTTGGAGTTTTTTACAATTATACTTAGGGCGACAAAGACATACCATTTGTTACGGGACGGCCGTTCCTTGAATTTCCCTTAACCATAGGTGCGCCGGCTTTCCATAACTCTGCTCCAAATAACGACTGATTTGTAAGACTCTTCGTTTACTGCTCGTTTCGATATGATGAACGAGAACATGTAACAAAAAACGATGAGGGCGATCAACACTTGATCATGAGTGCCCCAATCGCTTTGACCGTATAATTTTTTTGGATGGTCCCAATCAATAGTGAAAATTTTGAGAGTTTTTAATAGTGAGATTAAGATTAATGCAACACTAGTGTAGTTGAATATATTGAAAATTTAGATAAGTGTTGACATTCTATTTAATACATTATACTATAGTTAAAACAGCTGATCATACTATTGATTAAACTGTTTGTATGTTAATATGATTAATGAGGATGTGGTTAATGGATTATGCGAGAAGTTTTTAAAGATTTAGCTATAGTTTGTAACTTCACCGTCAGTTGTTAGTAAGTACCCAAGGTTTGTATAAAAATTCCATCTATTATAACTGCCTCATCAAGCAGTAAACCAATGGTACTGAAAATGTAGACAGAAAACTCGAAATCTTTCTTCATTTCACGCCGTGTATTAAGTTAAGGAGGTAGAGAATGAAAAGCTTAATGAAGACGAGAGAAGGATACGGACTTACATTAGTGGAAAGTGAAGAACCCCATGCTTATGAAGATGATGTGCTAATTAAAATTAAGTATTCTTCAATTTGTGGATCTGATTTACATGTTTACAAATGGGATCAATGGGCAAAAGACGTAGGTATTAAAGTTCCAGGTATTAGTGGTCACGAATGTGTTGGTGAAGTCATCTCAATTGGAAACAATGTGTCGAATTTCGATGTTGGGGATAGAGTTAGTGTGGAAACTCATATACCTTGTGGAGAGTGTGAGTTGTGTAGAGATGGTAAACAGCATATATGTGAAAACTTGTTATTGTTCGGATTACACAAAGATGGTTGCTTTGCGGAATATACTTCGGTTCCCGAAATTTGTTTAAGAAAAGTTCCAGAAGGTATCCCTGATAAAGTGGCGGCTTTGCTCGAACCTATTGGAGTAGGAGTTCACGCTGCTCAAAAGGGTAATGTGAGTGGAAAAAATATAGCTGTATTAGGAGCTGGGCCAATAGGAGTCTATTCTGGATGTGCGAGCTTAGGATTTGGTGCTGCGGCGGTTAGTATAAGTGATTTAAGTGACTCAAGGTTAAACATTGCATCTGCTTGCGCGGATTTTAAAGCATGGAATCCTTCTAACACATCTACTGAAAAATTCTTAAGTGAGGAAAAGAACAGACCAGATGTAATTATTGAAACAACTGGAAGCATCCATGCCATTAAGGAAGCGCTACCATATTTGAAAAAAAACGGTACAGTTATTATGGTGGGTCTATTTTCCGAAGAACTACCTCTCAATTTTTCAAGAGAAATTATATTGAAAGAAGTAACTATTAAGGGGATACATGGAAGAATGATGTGGGACACATGGGATAAGATGGAGAAATTACTATTGGAAAAAAAATTAAATATCGAACCTTCTATTTCACACATATATAAACTTACTGATTTTGAAGACGCTTTTGAAAGCGCTTTAAATGGCGAAGGAATGAAAATATTGTTCGAAAATTAAAAGAAAAGGTGATTGTATGCAGCTTTCTAACTATGTGGCTCTAGTTACTGGAGGGGGTTCCAAGCAAGGAATTGGTGGCGGTATTGCAAAGGAATTAGCTAAAGAAGGAGCAACAGTTATTATTGGGGATATAAATTATGATGGGGCTAAAATAACTGCTAAAGAGATATCAGAGCAATATACTTACTCAAAAGTTTTTCCACTACAATTAGATGTAACAAAACAGGGGGAAGTCAAAAAAAAAGTTAAACAAATAATCAACGATTTCGACAAAATAGACGTGCTAGTAAATAATGCAGGAGTAGCGTTCTCTACTAAACTTGAAGAAATTGAAGAAGAAGAATGGGATTTAGTTCAAAACGTTAATATTAAAGGGGTTTTCTTTTTAACGAAGGAAGTAGCAACCCACATGAAAGAAAATAAATATGGAAGAATTATTAATATCAGCTCTGTAGCTGGGAAACGGGGAGGTGGATTATTTGGTGGAGCGCATTACGCGGCTTCTAAAGCTGCATTAATAGGTTTTTCAAAGACCATTTCCAGAGAATTAGCTGCTTATGGAATTACAAGTAATTGCGTGATTCCTAGTTGGACTAATACTCAGCTAACTAAAGACGTTCCTGATGAGACAGTAAAAGAAATTATTAAAATGATACCTGTTGGAAGACAAGGCAAAGTGGAAGACGTAGCAAATGTTGTGAAATTTTTATCTCTACATGAATCTAGTTATATAACCGGAGAAGATATTGATGTCAACGGTGGTTTTCACATTGATTAAATCTAAACTTCAATAAATTGATAAATAAGGGGAGAATTAAAATGAAAATGATTATGCATCATCAAAATATCAGCACAAACAACGTGGAAGAAATGACGAAGTTTTATAAAGATGTACTGGGTTTGGAAGAAGCTGAAGTAAAGACTGATACAAGAATCATGAACAAGGGCTACGATAAAGATACCCGATTTTTGAATGTGGATAATGGTTGCCAAGTGCATATCTCCCAAAAGGATCCAAATAATGGTTTCACCACTGGACATTATGTAAATCTTCTATTAAATGGCCATATTGCTTTTAGGGTGGATGATATTGAAGAAATGAAAAAGAGATTGAATGAAAATAATATCCAGTTTTCAGATTTTGGTGAATGGGCAATAAAGGGTTGGTATCAAATCTTTGTATATGATCCAGATGGTAATGTCATAGAGTTTCAACAGGAGTTTAAGAAATAAATCAATTCAAAGAAATAGAGGGGAGACAATTTAAGTCTCGTCTATGACCTTTGATAACAAATAAGAGGAGGTATAAAGATGAAAAATTACAATAAAGCTGGGGTTTTCCTAGTTATTGGAGCTGTAGCAGTTTTAGCTGCTGCATGCGGAGATGAAAGCTCCACGAGCTCGGAGAGTGAAAATGGAGCTAATAACCAAGGTAATAACTCTTCAGACTATGAAGTTTCGTGGAGGTATCATAACCCTCTAGGCGAACATTCACCTCCAGGAATTTATGCTGATAGGTTAGCTGAAGGTATTTTAGAGCAAACAGATGGAAGAATTAATATTGATGTATATCACAATGCTGAATTAGGTGGCCATGAACAAACGTTACAATCATCTTCTACGGGCTCTATTGAAATGGGGTTAAATGATATATCGAATATTGCTACATTGTATCCTGATCTGGGTGTTTACGGTCTCCCGTATGTGTATGAAGATATTGATCATGGGATTAGAGCGTTTGAATCAGATCAATTTAATAGTGATAATGAGGGATTGGTCGAGGCGACAAACCTTAGAGTTCTAGGCATAAAATACTATGGAAGCAGACAATTGACGGCCAATCAAGAGATTTTATCCCCCGAAGATGCGGAAGGAATACAGATACGTGCTCAGAACAGCATCAGCCAGGCTTTGGTTGAAGGTTTGGGAGGAACTCCTGCATCCGTAGATTTTACAGAGCTTTCTACGGCATTGGCAACTAATGTAGTGGGGGGACAAGAAAATCCTGTAGGAACTATTTTGGATCATCACTTTTATGAGTCGCAGGATTACCTAATGATGACGAATCATCAAATTGCCTTTCTTCTGTCGTACATTAACGAAGAAGCTTGGAATAGTATTTCTGAAGAAGATCAAGCCATTATTGAAGATGTGTTAATAGAAGCACGAGATTGGTCTGTAGATTATGTAAGTAAAGAAGAAGAAGAAGCCATTGAAGAACTTCGGGACAATGGAATGAATATTATTACTGGTGACGAAGGACTACAGTTAGATGAGTTCCAGTTTTCAGTAGAAGAAGTATTAAACGAGAAATTCCCAGAGTGGCAAGAGGCGATTGAAAATATTAAAGAAATGTAAGCGGTAACAAAATTTAGAAGTCCGAAGAGGTACATTTTTGAGTAGTGCTCAAATCTGCGTAATGTAAATGCTGATTCCTTCCTCTTCGGACTTTTAATTCAATGAAATTTTTCTAGGAAAGAGGTGTTATATTGTTCAAACACTTA
Source organism: Salipaludibacillus sp. CF4.18 (assembly GCF_051262595.1). NCBI lineage: Bacteria > Bacillati > Bacillota > Bacilli > Caryophanales > Bacillaceae > Salipaludibacillus > Salipaludibacillus sp. CF4.18. The sequence goes on along the minus strand of NZ_JBIMEV010000047.1, from coordinate 20,473 downwards.
AGGAAAATTGATATATATTTTGCCGTAATTATTTTGTTTATGATCAACTTTTTTATCTCTCTGCAGATTCTATCTAGGCAATTCAATTTTTCAGTGACCTGGGTAATTGAGTTATCAACCCTATTAGTAATTTACATGGTATACCTGTTGGTTGGTCGAAGTTCATTTGAAAACAGCCATTTAAAAGTCGATTTTTTTCTTAATAGGTTTAGTGAGAAAAATAAAAGGTTCGTTAATTTGTTTATCAACACATTAAATATTTTCACCTGCGTTGTCGTATTGATCTCTGTTACCATTTATATATATCAGATGAAAACCTTTAACAGTGCACAACTGAGAATACCGTTACCTTATTATTTTTACCCGGTATTTGTGGGTTTTGTAATAATGCTGATAGCTTATTGCAGAAATTTTTACTTAGGTATCAAGGAATTTTCGAAAACATGATTCATATTTCCATAAAATAAAAACTAAAAAATCAAGTTTAGATTTAGTTTGGATATCAACTATTTCGTATCAATATTATTAATGAGGGGGGTCTATATGGGCCTGGTTGTTGTACTACTATTTTTATTCCTTACTTTAATGGGGGCTCCCATATTTATTTCTTTGCTAGTACCATCGATCATTTATATATTAACCATGGGAATTCCTATAAGTATGATAGCTCAGCAGATAACGTATTCACTCAATACTTTTGTACTATTAGCCATACCAATATTTATTCTGGTAGGAAGTCTATTGAATTCCAGTGGTATTACCAATAGAATCTTTGATTTTGCTAATAAATTAGTAGGGCGTTTCACAGGAGGATTAGCTCAAGTAAACATTTTAACCAGTCTGTTAATGTCTGGCACTTCTGGATCCGCTTTAGCAGATATCGGAGGGATCGGCAGAGCTCAAATATATGCAATGAAAGAAAATGGGTACAAAGGGAGCTATGCAGCTGCAGTTACTGCAGCTTCCAGCGTAGTTGGGCCTATTTTCCCCCCAAGTGTTCCACTTATTATGTTTGGTGTTATTTCCCAGACTTCTGTTGTTTCTCTGCTGATAGGGGGAATCGTGCCGGCGCTTATATGTACCCTTTTACTGATGGTTTTCACTTGGTTTTTAGTGAAAAGAAAGAATTTGGACGGGACAAACAAGAAATTAATGGAAAGTGACATCTCACTATCTAAAGCGTTCATAGTAGCACTCCCAGCTATGTTAACACCGGTGATACTAGTTTTTGGTATGTTAGGTGGATATTTCAGTCCAACAGAGGCTGCCGTGGCTACAGTTATATATATACTTTTTATCAACATCTTTATCTATAGAGACTTCGCTTGGAAACATATTGTTTCGAGTTCTATTGAAGCTGTAAATACTTCTGTAAATATACTTTTTATAGTTGCCGCTGCCGCAGTTTTCAGCTGGACATTAACAATGGAAAACGTTCCTGAAAAGATAGGTGGTATTTTAGAAGCCGTCACGTTGAATGATTGGATGCTTTTAATTTTCGTTACACTTATCATCTTTATCATTGGTATGTTTCTAGACACAATCGCAGCATTATTTGTTGTTATACCTATCTTTGTTCCACCTTTAGAAGCTATTGGCTTAGATCCGGTACACATTGGATTGATTATTGTATTTAATTTGATCATCGGACTTTTAACTCCACCGATGGGGATGGGGCTGTTACTAAGCAGTGCAATAGCAAAAGAACCTATGCATGAGGTGCTAAAAGAGACTCTCCCTTATTTTATACCATTAATTATTACTTTGCTTTTAATAATGTTCGTTCCATCGATTGTGCTTTGGCTTCCAGGTTTGATGGAGTAAAAAGGTGGAGCTGATAATGAAAATTTTTGTAATTTAAAGGAGTCGATCTGACAATGCTAGCGTTAGAAGGAATTAAAATTGTGGACTTAACAAGGACTTTAGCAGGCCCATTCTGTACGATGCTGTTAGGAGATATGGGAGCTGAAGTGATTAAAGTGGAACGACCCAGTAAAGGTGATGAGGCTAGGGAATTCACCCCACCCGAGTGGGAGGGGGAGAGTTGTTACTTTTTGAGCTCGAATCGAAACAAGAGAAGTATTACGGTAAATTTAAAAACAAAAAAAGGTCAAGAGATTGTAAAGAAACTAGTGAAATCTTCTGATGTGCTTGTAGAAAATTTTAAAACCGGCGACTTGGAAAAAATGGGGCTGGGATACGAAGATTTAAAAAAAGTAAACAATAAGCTTATCTATTGTTCTATTTCAGGTTTTGGAAGAACTGGACCAGAAAAAAATAAGGCCGGGTATGATTTATTGATTCAAGGTTATAGTGGTTTGATGAGTGTTACTGGAACAAAGAATGGGGAACGTGTAAAGGTTGGAACTTCAATAGCTGATCTATCCGGTGGTATGTTTGCAGTATACGGGATTATGAGTGCTCTAATGGCTCGATATAAAACCGGCGAAGGTCAATTAGTTGATGCCAGTTTACTCGACGGTCAAATTATGCTTCTGAATCATCTCGCTACAGGTTACTTCGCAACTGGAAAACCAGCCAGTACAATGGGATCAGCTCACCCAACCTTAGTACCATATCAAGCATTTCAGACGAAAGACATTGATATCATACTCGCTGTAGGAAACGATAATCTTTGGGAGAAATGTTGCAGTATTTTGAAATGGGACGATCTCAAAGGTGATCTTCGCTTTAAAACAAACAAAGGAAGGGTAGCCAATCGAACAGAATTAGTCCCTATTATTGAAGATCGATTAGGTAAAATAGAAGGCGACCAAATAATAAAAAAACTTGATGAAGTAGGAGTTCCTTGTGGTCCTATTCATACTTTGGATCAAATTCTTACTCATCCTCAAGTAGAGTCCAGAGAAATGATGATGGAACTAGATCATCCCTTTATTGATAATCTAAAGGTTCCAGGATTTCCTGTTAAATTATCATCTACACCAGCTGTTGTTTCGAGACATCCACCTCTTTTGGGTGAACACAATGAAGAAGTTCTAAAAGAACTCGGTTACACAGAAACTGAGATTGATACCATGAAAAAGTCCAATGAGGTATAAATTTACTTGAAGCAAAAGCTAGGTAAAAGAGGAGGGACTTTTAAATATTAAATGTTACCCTTTCGCTTCTTCTTATTTTAATAGGTTTAATCCTCGGTCAAGTATTAAAAGGATTAGCAGGTAGTAAACGTATAAGCAATACTATATTAGTTGAAAAAGTTCTTAATACGTCAACTAAAAGCGTTCTTTTATTGATAAATCCATTAATAGTGATAGGGGCGTTTTGGATAGTTCAATTGAATGATTATCGTCTCATTTTGCTACCTATACTAGGTATCATTTGTCTTCTCTTAGGGGGGGGATACTCGCTAATCATAGCCAAGGCTTTGAAGTTTGACCGTCATAAGCGAGGGACGGTGTTTCTTACGGGTTTCTACTCCAATTATGGAGCTTTCGGAACATTGTTCTGCTACGTTCTTATTGGTGAAGAAAGCTTGGCATATGTCGCGTTATTTCGACTATTCGAAGAGTTTATGTACTATACAGTTGGTTTTCCGGTAGCAAAAAGGTTTTCAGATCAAAAAAGTTTAAGCAGTAAAAACTTACCACAAAGATTGGCAGAAGTCGCAAAAGATCCATTTATCTTAATAGCTTTAGTTTCAGTAGCAGTCGGATCCTCTTTAAATGTTTCGAATTATAGCAGACCCGAATTTTATGGGGGACTAATCGAGCTTCTGTTACCTACCACAATATTATTATTAATGATTCCAATCGGATATAACATCAAATTTACTTATATTAAGAGTTTTATAAAAGAGAGTCTCATCATTTCATTAGTGAAGTTTTTGTTGGTGCCACTCACAATTATCAGCATCAGTCTAGCCTTGGATATGAAAGCATTAAATAATGGTACCGTTTTACAAGTTATCGTTATATTGTCAATGATGCCACCGGCATTTACGTCCGTTATCCCCGTTCGTTTGTATAATTTAGATATAAATTTAGCTAATTCCAGTCTAATAGTGAATACCGTCGTTTTTTTGTTAATCATCCCCATTATCCAATTGTTAATTGATCTGTTTTGATTTTCAGTCTCTACGGGATTTTATTTATATTAGTTGTTGAAAATAAGAAAATATTCATTATAAGGGGAGTCTTTTATGGGTAAATATTTTAGTGAATTAAAAGTTGGAGAGACATTTACAACTCCTGCAAGGACAATAACGGAAACAGATGTTTCTTTATTCAGTGGACTGTCAGGAGATTATAATCCACTTCATTCGGATGATACTTATGCTAAAACGACTGTTTTTGGAGAGAAAATTGTACATGGGTTACTCGGGATTTCAATAGCTACAGGGCTAATATTTAGAACAGGTATTTTTGATGGAACTACTATTGCGTTTTTAGGAATTAACGATTGGAAATTTCAAAAACCCATTTTTATTGGGGATACAATATATGTAAAAATGACAATTTCAGAAACCAGAAAAAGTAAGAAAGAAAATAGAGGGATAGTTACTAGACAAGTGGCACTAATAAATCAAAGAGAAGAAGTAGTTCAATCAGGGGTATTGCCTATTATGTTAAAAGATAATGAAGATTAAATTAAGTTAACAACATCTAGTCTATCTTTATTAATTATAGATATTTTGGTAAGGGGATTTCTTAATGAATAATGCTGTGATATTCGATTCTACAATAACTGCGATAGGAAAATAGGGTGGATCACTAAGAACCGAACTGGTTGATTTTTTAGCCGTAAAAGTTATAAATAATCTGTTTTCCGATTTGATGACGGCCGGATGATATTGGAAGAATTGAACCCTGAAATTTCCATAGGAAATTTAAAAGACATTACTGATGCAGATTTCACAGTAAGTGACAATCTTACTCGTAATTATGTTTAGAAGCACACATATTTTTTTGAAAAAGGAGTGTCAATCATATGAAAAAGGCTGCAGTTATAGGCGCTGGTACGATGGGGAGAGGAATTGCTTATTCATTGGCTCTGAATGAATTTCTTGTATATGTTAATGATGTGAGTTTGGAGGCATTGGATGACGCCAAAGAAAAGATTGAACAGGACCTGAAAACAAGTGCTAATAAGGGATATATTACAGAAAACGATGTAGAAATGAGCCTGAAAAACCTATCCTTCAGTACAAATCTTAAAGAAAGTGTTGAAGATGCTGATTTTGTAATTGAGGCTGCACTGGAAAAAATAGATTTGAAGGTTGATATCTTTAAACAGTTGGATAGTTATTGCAAGCCCGATGCAATACTAGCTACAAATACATCGACGATGAGTCCTACAGAAATCGGTGCGCATACATCACGGCCTGACAAAGTAGTCGCGATGCACTTCTTTAATCCGGTTCATAAGATGAAGTTGATTGAAGTTATAAGGGGACTGGATACGTCTGATGCCACTGTGGAAACTGTCAAAGAAATCGCTTCAAAATTGAAAAAAGAAACAGCTGAAGTCAATGAGTTTCCTGGTTTTGTCACTTCCAGAATGAATTGTCTTATTGGCAATGAAGCTATGAATCTACTTATGGAAGGCGTCGCTTCAGCAGAGGATATCGATAAAGCGATGAAGCTTGGTTTGAATCATCCTATGGGACCACTCGAGCTAGCTGACCTTGTAGGTCTAGATACACGATTAAGGAATATGGAATACCTGCATAAGACTCTGGGTGAGAAATACCGCCCATGTCCGCTACTTATCAAATATGTCAAAGCAGGGAGACTGGGAAAAAAGAGTAAATCCGGATTCTACAGTTATGAATAATAATGGGGGATATATGTCTAATAACATCTTAAAAATGTCAAAGATTTTGTAAGTATTATCGAGATCAATCGGCCTGAAAGTCGAATTCATTAAATACGGATATCCTCATGGGTTGGGGCATTTTGTCTAACTGAACCGGAGGCAGGATCAAACAAAATTGAGTACTACTGCCGAAAAAAAGGGTGAGAAATATATTATTAATGAAATGAATCACTATATTACCAATGGTCCCATTGCCGGAGTCTACACTGTAATGGCCGTCACAGATCCTGAAAAAGGTGCGAAAGGTATCAGTTCTTTCATTGTAGAAAGAGATACACCTGGGTTCAGAATAGGAAAGATAGATGACAAGATGGGAATGCGAGGTACCTATACTTAAGAGTTGATATTTGAAAATATAGAAGTTCTGGAAGGAAATTTATTGGGAGAAGAAAACCAAGGATAAGTCGATGCTTTGAAAATTTTATCTATGGGCCGATTAGCTGCAAAAAACCTCGGCTCTTCTGTAAGTTGATGGAAGATTGCATGGATTATGTATTGGAAAGAAAACAATTTGGAAAACCTTTATTTGATCAAGATATGACTGTAGAAATCGAAGCATTACGATCAATAACATATCAAACTGCTTGGCAGGCTGATCATGGCAACTGGGTTCTGAAGTATATGGTCGAATAGCAGATCATGCTGTTCAGATCTTTGGTGGAAAAGGGTATATGCAACAGTATCCAATAGAGCATTATTACAGAGATGCTCGTCTAGCCAGAATTTATGAGGGGGACTTCTGAAATTCAGCGCAACATTATAGCGTCACAGTTGAAAAAAGAGTGGGAACAGAAGCTTGAATATTAAATTTATAATCATTTCTTTAGCATAAGAGGGAGAATTAAAAAGAGCTGTATAGATACTTTCACTATAGCAGTAGCTTTAATTATAATTAGAGAAAACAAAAGGGAACAGGAGAGAACAAGAAAATTTCAATATATAGAAGGAGGGGAAACCACTTGAGAAATATAGTAATTGTTGATTCTGTGCGAACTGCAATTGGAAAAATCGGTGGTACCATCGGTAATGAAACAGTAGATAAACTCGGTGAACATGTAATTCGGGGAATTATTGATAGGACAGGCATTGAAAGAGGTGCCATTGAAGAAGTAATACTTGGACAGGCAAAGCAGAGTTCAGACGTATCCAATCTTGCACGTGTTGCTTCGCTTCGTGCGGAACTTCCAATTCAAATTCCAGGCTATACGATTCATCGGCAGTGCGGATCAGGAATACAGGCGGTCAATTCCGCGTCACAACAAATCCAATCTAATCTGAGTGATATCATTATTGCCGGAGGAGCAGAGTCGATGAGTACAGCTCCTTATTATGTGAGTGGCGTCCGTTTTGGTGTGAAATCAGGTGATGTTGCTTTGAAGGATCCGAATACAGCGAGTCAACCTGGATCGCAGCCAAATGAAGAATATGGTGATCTGAACATGGGGATTACGGCAGAAAACGTAGCCGAAAAATACGGAATTACACGCGAAGAACAAGATGAATTTGCGTTAAGAAGCCAAGAAAATGCGAAGAACGCGATTGCAAAAGGATACTTTGAAAAGGAAATCATCCCGTATACAATTAAAACAAGAAGAGGAAACGTCGCATTTAAAGTGGATGAGCACCCTAGGGAAACGACTCTTGAGAAATTGGAGAATTTAAAACCAGTATTCAAACAAGATGGTACAGTTACTGCTGGAAATGCTAGTGGACGTAACGATGGTGCAGCAGCTTTGTTGGTTATGTCGGAAATAGAAGCGCAAAATCGGGGGTACAAACCAAAAGGAAAAATAATTGCCCAAGCTGCCGCAGGATGCTCACCAAAATTAATGGGGATGGGTCCTGTATATGCAACATTAAAAGCAATCAAGCAAACGAATCTATCGATTAATGATATTGATGTCATAGAGTTAAATGAAGCGTTTGCTTCTCAATCAATAGCATGTGTAAATGAATTAGGTCTAGACATCAATAAGGTCAATCCAAACGGCGGTGCCATTGCGATGGGACATCCTATTGGCGCAACTGGAGCGATTCTGATGACTAAATTGCTTCATGAATTGGAAAGAACTGGGAAAAAATACGGTATCGTTACCTTATGTATTGCTGGTGGTATGGGAATAGCTACAATTGTTGAGAATACTCAAGTATAGTTTTTCTATGACTATATTTATAAAATATGCCAAGGTATATGGTGCTTAAGCTCAGGCACAAGTACGGCGTATGCGGTGAAAGTCGCACGTACGTTTTGGGCAAGGACAAAAGGGAGCGATAACTTCAAACCCTTCCCTATTCTGTATAAAGTTTAATATCAGTTTAGGGAATAAATAGTTGACAATAAAACACCTTAATGTTAGGATATTCACATCCTATTTATAGGATATATGGTGTTTAGGAAGGAGAGACAATATAAAAAAACGTTTCAATTTTAATGAATTTTGCCTTATATCCTAACATTAGGATATTTAAAATGTTATCAATGATTATTCAATTTCTTTTAGGATGAAGGTTTTAAACCATACTTGTTATCCAGCATGGTTTTATATTTTTACAAGTATGATTAAACTTTTAGCTGCTGTAAAGAATTAAAAGAAAGAGCCAAGTTTCGACAGGAATATTTACTTAAAATTCGTGGACAAGTATTACACTTCATTGCTTGAGTAGTATGAATAAAGACAAATAAGCACTTCTGATATAATAGGGGAAAGGTTAAATCGGAGGCGGTCTAATGTATCAAGGAAATGAACAAGCGGAAAGGGATCTGAGATTATTTCGAATATGGCTAAAAGCAACTAAAGCAGTTTTCGATAATGTGGTAGAAGATGTTAAACGTTATGAATTAACTATTGAGAATTTTATGGTTCTTGAACTGCTCTACAATAAAGGATCACAATATATACAAACAATTAGTGAAAAGCTCATGATACCTAGTGGAAGTATTACGTATGTAGTTAACAAGTTGGAGCAAAAAAAGCTAGTAAAAAAAGAGCAGGAACTGAACAACCGACGTTATTGGAAAGTAACATTAACTGAAAAAGGCGAAGCACTCATTAATGAAGTCTTCCCCCAACATGTTGAAACGATTGGTGAAAATCTGAGTTCTTTAAATGATGAACAAAAGGAACAGTTAGCGGAATTATTAAAAATAGTAGGATTGACAGCAAAAGAATTAAAATGAAGAATGATATTAGTTTATGGATAAATATCAAATCCATCCTGAAAGTCGATTGGAATAGGTCTTTATTCAATCCGGGACGTTAACTGGACAGAATGTTTCTGCCCAGCAAAGAATTCAGGCTAAAATGAACCAGCAGAAGCAGGATTGGATGTGTTAGTTGTAGGCGAAGTAACCCACCATTGTTTGCAACAAAGCACATACCGTTATAATGGGTGCCGTTGAACATGCCACATTTAAATTGAAAGTTCAGCTACCGTCCTGAGGAAATCGGATCCAGTGCTTGTATACGAAGACCATACAAGACTCGATCTAATCAAATTGTTGCGGGCTGTGGCCCGCATTTATGCATCCATGAATTACTCGACTTGATGTCTGTGATATGAAGAACTTTTTGTAGAGAAATTTGAATTGCTTTTAAAAATTAACGGAGAAGACACGAAAGAAGCAAAGGATGCGAAGTACGGATTTTAATTAATCGCTTTTTTGATATGATATTAAATAATAAGCTAACAATTATATCCTGATGTTAGGATATATATAATCTAAATAATAAAGAATATCTATAAAAAGGAGAGAATATAAATGAGTATTTTATCAATTATTCTTCAAGTTTTATTAGGATTAGGATTCCTAATGTTTGGATTTATGAAGTTTGGTTCAAAGCAAATGGTAGAAGATTTTAAGAATTATGGGTATCCAGGTTGGTTTAGGGTATTTACAGGATTAGTAGAGGTTATTTCTGCAGTTTTAGTTATTGCAGGTATATGGAATGAGACATTAGCTGCTTGGGGGGGATTATTCATATTGGCAACTATGATTGGGGCTATTTTTACTCATATCAAAATTAATGATGCAGTCAAAAATATGATGATGCCAATCATTTTATTAATATTAGGGTTAATTGTTTTACTAATTAATTTCGGTTCATTGCTTTAATTAGTGTCAATAAGTTTGTGTAATCTAATTAGAGTGTCATTCAGCACTAGGAGGGGGAGGTTCACGTATGGGCCCCTGCCGGGGGCCCATACGTGAAAAAAATCCAGTTGCGCTTCTTAGTCTTTGTTTCATAACGCTTTTTAAATAGATTTTGTAAAACCGGCTGAAGGTGTTAATTAATTTACGCGGAATATTTATAATTTACATTAAGGAATGTTACCTATTTTGGGCATAACCTGAATCAATCTTGTGGACACAGCATGTATGTGTCTTTTGGTTGATTTAGGTTTTTTGTTTATAAAATGAAATATATGACTTGCATTGCTGCTTAAAAATTTGAAATATTTAATTACAATTAACTTCGAAGTAGTTAATAAATCACTATTGATAAGCAGATAATCAGATAAATAATTATTATCGACATATATTTTGATTGGAGTGATTAATTTAGTGTGCTGAATTTCATAAAAAGTAACATGAAAAGTTAACAAATATTAATGAGGAGGATAATGTAATGATGATGAAAAACTTAAGCATAATAATGACACTTTTATTAACTAAGGTTTTGTTTTTGAGTGCTTGTCAAAACAATAATGAACAAGAAAAGAAATTAAATATTGAATTAAACAAAGATATGTTAACGTTAATAACTACTGTTCAACCATATGGTGAGGTTGTTCAAGCTATTGCTATTGATATTGGAACAGAAGTCAATGAAACTTTGTTATCTAGTGAATTTTTTCAAGTTAAATTTAAAACAGATATAGGGAATTTTGAACGATCAATTGTAGCGGTCTATACTAATGATGAACTTCAGATAACGGATGAAGCGAAAAGCGGTGAATACATTATTGTCGAGCTTGATCCAAATGATGAAGAAGCAGGTACCTTAATCTACAATGAAGAAGAGGACTACAATATTAGAAAAGAACTTAATTATTATCTTCATAATCAATTTGTCGAATTCGAAAATGGTTTAACATTAGAAGCAAACGATGAAGCCATAAATATAGAGAAAGAGTATCAACAAGTAGTTGAAGAATTCAACCACCATGAATTTATTTCATCATCTGACCAGCGATTAGATTACTATTTATTTGAACCAAAAACAGAAGAAGGAAAAAGCTATCCCTTGATTCTCTTTTTACATGGGAATGGAGAAAGAGGTGATGGTAACAAAATGAATTTGTTAGGTAATGAAGGGGCTGTTGTGTGGGCGAGATCAGCGCAACAATCTGAAAACTCAGCCTACATTCTAGCACCACAGGCACCGTTAGATGGTGAAGAATTTTTCATTTGGGGTGCAGAGCCACGAAATAAATCAGTGAAAGAATTAGTAGATGAAACGGTAGCGTTACAACAAATTGATGAAGATCGTATTTATGTGGTTGGGATTTCAATGGGGGCAATCGGAACTTGGCGGTTAATTGAAAATTATCCTTCATTTTTTGCAGCAGCGGTACCTATTGCTGGGACAACTAATTTTGAGGAAATAAATGAAAATAACATTGCTCCCGTTGACCAAAACCGTTTGAATACCTACTTTAATATACCTATATGGGCGTTTCATGCCGCGGATGACTTTGTGGTAAATCCAGATAATATTAGAGAAATTTTTGATTTATCACAAACAAATGATGCTGACTATTTCAACTATACAGAATATGAGGCAGAAACAATTTCACCTATGGGACACTTTTCTTGGGTGCCGGCATTGCAGAATCAGGAGATGATAGAATGGTTATTTGAACAATCAAAATAGCCTGTTGAGCAATAGTTTAGATGACCTGCGTGAGTAATACCAGACTATATAGAATGCTAGCACTTTTATAATACTAATAAATGAAGGCGGTAAAACAGTGTTATAGAAAGAAAATTAGTTAATTTGGTAAATAATGATGTCTTTATGAATTAGACATTTGTATGGCAAGACTATCTAAATATATGTAACTATCGATATTAGGAGCAAAATTTTACTGAGGGATCGAGTATTAATATAAATCTTCTTCCTTGGTTACCTTAAGGTAACTACTTTACAAAATGAATTTGAGCAATTACTATTAATCTGAAGCTGCATTACAACAAATAAGAAAACGCATACTCATTACGGATTGTGACTGTTTAATCAGGCAAAACCGATTACTGTTGTAATTAGTGGTTTGTTCTGGGGGGTGTTAAAGTGAAGATTTTAAAAATACTTAACAATAATGTCATTGTCTCTGAAAAGGACAAAGAAGAAGTCATTGTCATGGGGCGTGGAATAGCTTTTAATAAAAAAGCTGGTGATGAAATGGATGAAAATCAAATTGATAAAATCTTTACTTTGGAAGATGAAAATATCACAACGAAGTTCAAAACGCTAATAGCTGACATCCCTATAGAATATATGGAATTATCAGAGGAAATTATTAATTACGCAAAAATGGAGCTAGGTAAAAAGCTTGATAATAGTATTTATATTTCATTAACGGATCACATTCATTTTGCTATAGAGCGCCATAACAATAATATACCTATAAAAAATGGATTACTTTGGGAGACAAAGCAACTGTACAAAGAAGAGTTTGAAATTGCGATTGAAGCATTGAATATGATCTTTGAGCAGTTTCATATAATCTTACCTGAAGATGAGGCTGGTTTTATTGCTCTTCATCTGGTAAATGCTCAGTTTAATGAAGATATGAGTAATGTTGTCGATATGACAAAGGTGACACAAGATATTTTAACGATCATCAAATATCACTTTAAAATTGACTTTGATGATAACTCGTTAAATTATTACCGGTTTATTACTCATCTAAAGTTTCTTGCCCACCGACTGGTGAAGGGTAATCATTACAGGAGTGTGTCTCAGGATGACCTCTTAAATGTGATTAAAAATAAATACCCAGAAGCATATAAATGCACCGAGAAAATTAAAAAGTTTGTAGAAAGTCAGCATCGTTATGAATTAACAGAGGAAGAAATGCTTTACCTAACGATTCATATACAAAGGATAGTCAAAAATTAATAATTCTATTTAGGATTGTGACTTACGAGGCAAAACCTAAATTGACCTTTTCTAAAAAGGTCGGTTTAGGTTTTTTGTTATTAAATTTTCAGTATTAAATAACGTATAAGGAAATTATATACGTATTAAAAAAAGGAGGAAAAAAAATGAGTTTTGAAAAACTAGCGAAAAATATCGTAGAGAACGTTGGTGGAGAAGAAAATATAAATAACGTAGTACACTGTGCGACACGATTAAGGTTTAAGCTCAAAGATTCAAAAAAAGCAAATAAGCAAGTACTAGAGGGAATGGATGAAGTACTTAGTGTTGTTCAAAGTGGTGGACAATACCAAGTGGTTATAGGTTCTCATGTATCAGAGGTGTATAAAGATATTACAAAGATAACGGATCTAGACAACAATAAAAATAACAATAGTGCGGGGGAGAAGCAGAATATTACATCAAAGATATTTGACACAATATCGAGAACATTCTCGCCACTATTAGGAGCACTTGCTGGAGCAGGTATGCTTAAAGCATTACTAATTATTTTAACAATGACAGGCTTACTCACTGAAGAAAGTAGTACTTATCTTATATTATCTGCTGCAGGAAATGCTGTCTTTTATTTTCTTCCTATATTTATAGGTATTACATTATCTATTCACTTAGGAGCCAACCCATATGTTGGTGCATCCATAGGCGCTGCATTATTAGAGCCTAACTTGACAGGATTAATCGAAAATAGTGCCTCATTTTTGGGGATACCAGCAATCGTAGTTGACTATTCTTCTACTGTATTTCCTGTATTTATTGCGATTCTAATATATGCATTAGTTGAAAAAGGCTTGAAAAAGATTATTCATAAAGATTTACAAATGTTCTTAGTTCCTATGTTTGCATTAATTATTGTTGTTCCATTGACTGTTTTACTTTTCGGTCCATTTGGTACGTATGTAGGGGATGGAATTGGCGTAGCGATTTCATTTTTATCAGAACAAAGTGGTTTAATAACAGGTGCAATAATGGGTTCGTCTTGGACGTTTTTAACGTTATTCGGTCTACATTGGAGTCTTGTGCCAATTATTCTTCAAAACCTTGCACAGGGTGGCGATCCACTACTATCCATGTTAGCTGCTGCTGTTTTTGCTCAAATTGGTGTAGCGGTTGGAATAATGATTCGATCAAAGGACAAAAAGTTAAAAGCTCTTTCTGTTTCAACGATGTTACCGGGTGCACTTGGTGGTGTGACAGAGCCGATTCTATATGGTTTAATCCTTCGATATAGAAAAACAATGATTTATTTGATTGTTGCTGGAGTAATTGGTGGTGCGATAAATGGCGCATTAGGTTCTGAAGCTAAAGCATTTGCATTTGCAAGTTTCTTATCAATACCTGCATTCTCACCAATGTGGGCGCATATAACAGGGTCATTAGCAGCGTTTGTAATAGCTGCATTGGCAACAATAATTTTTGGCTATGAAGTAAAAGGGAAAAAAGAATCAACTAATGAAGCTAATGTTGATAATAACTCTAAAAATTTTGAAGCTGTAAAGGGAACAGAACAATTGGTGAAAAGAGAAACAATTGGTAGTCCGTTAACTGGAAAAGTAGTACCTTTAAGTGATGTGAATGATCCTGCGTTTTCTTCTGAGGTAATGGGAAAAGGTATCGCTATTGAACCGATAGTTGGTGAAGTAGTATCACCAGTAAATGGAACTATTTCAGCTATATTTCCAACCAACCACGCAGTAGGTATTACTTCAGATAATGGAGCTGAAATATTGATTCATATTGGTATTGATACCGTACAGTTAGATGGAAAACATTTTGAAGCTCTAGTTAAACAAGACGATGTTGTTAAACAAGGTGATCCGTTAATACATTTTGATATAGAGAAAATTAAAGAAGCAGGTTATGACGTTACTACGCCAATAATCGTTACAAATACTGTTAATTACACAGAATTTATTTCAACGGATAAAAACGAAATTAAATTAAAAGAAGATTTACTAACAATTATTGTTTAAATATAAGAAAGCTCACATATTTCTTAGTACTAATCGTCTATGAGGTCCCGCTTTGTTTTCATCATAAAGCAAAGCCAGGATTTAAAGATATTATATTGAACTTAATAGTTTTACTGTAAATTGGCATCTTAAAGAGAGAAAAGGAGTAGATAAAATGAGTACAAATAATGAAAAATTTCCAAAAGATTTTTTATGGGGTGGAGCAACAGCTGCGAATCAAATTGAAGGTGGTTTTCACGAAGGAAATAAAGGTTTAAATATTGCTGATGTGTTACCAGGTGGGAAAGAAAGATTGAAGGTTTTGAAAGAGCCTGGATATAAATTTGAAATAGATAAAGCGAAATATAATTATCCAAATCATGAAGCTATTGATTTTTATCATCGTTACAAAGAAGATATTAAGTTATTTGCTGAAATGGGATTTAAAGTATTTCGCATGTCAATTGCATGGAGTCGTATTTTTCCTAAAGGTACAGAATTAGAGCCTAATGAAGAAGGTTTAGCTTTCTACGATCGTGTATTTGATGAATTGCATAAGTATGGTATTGAACCAGTTGTTACTATTTCTCACTATGAAATGCCATTAAATCTTGTAGAAGTGTACAATGGTTGGAAAAGTCGTGAAATCGTACCCCTATTCGAACGTTATGCAACAGTTGTGATAAACCGTTATAAAGAGAAGGTTAAATATTGGATGACTTTCAATGAAATTAATAGTGCACTACATTTCCCGATTATGAGTATGGGTTTCTCTGTTGAAGAAGGAGAAAACAAATATCAAAGTATTTTCCAAGCTTTCCATCATCAGTTTGTTGCAAGTAGTCTCGCTGTTAAGGCATGTCGTGAAATTATTCCAGAAGCTAAAATTGGTTGCATGCTTCTACATGCACCTGTTTATTCGTATGATAGCAATCCTGAAAATATTTTATATGCACTTCAAGAAGAACAGATTTTCAATTATTTCTGTGGAGATGTACAAGTAAGAGGAGAATATCCTGCTTACGCTAGACGATTTTTAAAAGAGCATTTTGTAGACCTTACAGTGGAAGATGGCGACTTAGAGCTAATAAAAGAATACAGGGTAGATTATATTGGATTAAGTTATTACATGTCGCAAACACAGAAAAAAGATAAAGAAGGTATTGATGCTGCTGCCGGCAATCTTTTAGAAGGTGTCAAAAATCCATTTTTAGAAGCAAGTGACTGGGGATGGGAAATAGATCCGACAGGTTTAAGAATAGGATTAAATAGAATATATGATCGTTATCAAGTTCCTTTATTCGTCGTCGAAAATGGTTTAGGTGCCTATGATAAAGTTGATGATGATGGAGCTATTAATGATGACTACCGAATTGAATATTTACGAAGTCACATTGAAGCTATGGCAGAAGCGAGTGAAGATGGTGTAGATTTAATGGGGTATACAAGCTGGGGATGTATTGATTTGGTTAGTGCTTCTACTGGTGAAATGTCTAAACGTTATGGTTATATATACGTTGATAAGCATGATGATGGTAGTGGTACATTAGATCGTAAGAGGAAAAAGTCGTTTTATTGGTATAAAAATGTGATTAATAGTAATGGGGAAGTATTATAAAGCTCAAAATACTCTTACTTTTAACAATAAAATTAGTGCGCTGAATTCTAGAAATTTTAATAAATAAAACAACCCTTAGGAGGGCAATTATGAAAATTCAAGCAGCAGTAGCACATCATGTCGATGAAAAATTAAAAATTGAAGAAGTAGAATTAACAAAACCCGGTAGTGAAGAAGTGTTAATTAAAATAGTAGCAACTGGTGTATGTCATACTGATGCTGAATCAATTAAAGGACGAGGAGCACCATTTCCAGCTGTGCTCGGTCATGAAGGGGCAGGTATCGTAGAAAAGATTGGTTCTAACGTTACAAATGTTCAACCTGGAGATCATGTGGTTCTATCTTACTCCTATTGCGGCGAATGCTCACAATGTCTAACGGGACACCAAAATTTATGTGAAAGAACTGTGGAACTGAATTTCGGTGGTAAATCAAAAGATGGTACTAACCATATTCATCAACATGATAATGAACTTTCAACTTTCTTTGGCCAATCGTCATTTGCAACCTATTCAGTTGCAAACAAAAATAACGTGGTAAAAGTAGATAAAGACGTAGATTTAGCATTATTAGGACCATTAGGATGTGGTATTCAAACGGGTAGTGGTACAGTAATGAACAGTTTACGTCCTGAACCAGGTACCTCAATTGCTATTTATGGTGGAGGTGCAGTTGGATTAAGTGCCGTAATGGCAGCTAAAATAATGGGGTTAAAACCTATTATTGTTGTCGATTTACATCAAAACCGATTAGACCTTGCAAAAGAACTTGGTGCAACTCATGTATTAAACGGTAAAGAAGTAGATGTTGTAGAAGAAATCAGAAAAATTACGGATGGCGGCGTCCATTATGGAGTAGAAACAACTGGTGCAAATCCGGTAATCAAGCAGTCTATTCATGCATTACGCGTTGCAGGTACAGTGGCCATCGTGGGTATGGGTGGAGATGTTACGTTAAACTTCACAGAAGATATATTAATGGAAGGTAAAAAAGTGATGGGTACGGTTCAAGGAGATTCCGTTCCTCAATTACACATTCCGAAATTAATTCAATATTATAAAGAAGGTAATTTTCCATTTGATAAATTAATAAAATTCTATGACTTTGAAGACATCAATAAGGCTTTTGAAGAATCCAAAACGGGTGTAACACTTAAACCTGTCGTAAGAATTGCTAAATAAAAATAATTTAAAAATAAAGAAACCGCATTCTAGTTCACATAAGAAGCGGTTTCTTTGCTTAGAGGTTATAAGCAGAAAGTAATTTCTTATTAGGAAAGCCTTACGAAACAAAATCCTAAAACAATTTTAATATACTTCTAATCAATAAAAAAATCAGTAAATCATAAATTAGCAGAACGAATTGTATAGGTTAAATTAATGTAAGACAGTTATTTTTAAATTATTATTAAAAATTCAGGAGTGATTTAAATGGATAGAATAAATGAGTTTACTAAGGGATGGTTATCAAATAGAAATTCTTTACTTGAAGTTTTGAATTCCGTTGAGGATAAGCATCTTACTTTCAAGGCGTGGGACGGTGCAATGACTTTATCTGAACTAATATTACACATTGCATATGCTACAACTATGCACGTTGATAGGGTTAAGACGGGAGAAACCATTAAACCAAAAGAAATTGGAAATGTAAGAACAGCTGAAGAACTAATTGGTATTGTTAATGAAGAAACGAAATATGTTAAAGAAGAATTGAAAGCTCTCACAGAAGAACATTTAAAACAAACAGTTCTATTTGCTGGAAAGGAGTATTCTGGAATAGAGCTTTTAGAAAATGGTAAGGATCATGAAGTCCATCACAAAGGGCAAATTTTTACATATTTACGCCTTCTAGGGGTCAAGGATCTACCATTTTTCCGTCAAATGTAATCAAAGTACTTTTAGATAGAAACTCAGTTGTGCATGGGGATTACAATTGCTGGAAGGTACGAATGTATGCTATGGGCAGCACACGAATATTTGTATCGGTAAATCATTAACGGATCCAAATTGATACCGAGTATTACCAACGAGAACGGTGAATTAGGGTAATATTTGTTTTAATGAGCTTTTTAACAAACTTCGACTGGTAAGCTCATAGGGAGAAAGAGACGGTAATATGATCGAAATAGGACATCATACCGTAACGCATTGTTCGTTCTTTTTCTCAACGACTGAGAGAGGTAAGTAAATTTGATAAATCAATTAAGCATATGCCAATTGTGGAATGAATTGATTATGGAACGCGACGGGAATATAATTTGTACCAGTGTTTGGAGAGCGTGTAAGAAATTGAGTTTGTACTTTTGATCAAATAATTTATGTGGTTCATCTTTTCCGTGATAACATTAAGTTGTTAATAATTAAGGGAGGTTACCTAATATGAATATTTTGGTACACGGTGCAGGAGCCTTGGGCGCTTATTTTGGCGGGAGAATGTTAGAAGCTGGTGTAGACGTTTCGTTTTTTGTGAGAGAGAAACGGGCTGTACAGTTGAAAAGGGAAGGGTTGAAAATAAATAGCCCCGAAGGAAGTTTTGAAACAAAAGATGTGACTGTTTGTACTTCACCAGAAGCTGTTAAAAATATAGATTTAGTCATCCTCGCTGTCAAAGGCTATCATCTTGATCAAGTCGTGCCTCAGGTTCAAACGATCGTTCAGCAGACAGGAGCGTTTGTCTTGCCTCTGTTGAATGGTGTGGAGCATTTGGAAACGTTGCAGAAAGCTATTGGTAAAGAAAAAGTGATCGGTGGATTTGCAGCTATCATTGCTACTTTAAATGAGCAAGGTCACGTAGAGCATACAAACGCAAACAGCACGATGAAATTTGGGGCTCTTCATGACGAGCAAATAAAAATATGTGAGAAATTAGAAGAGATACATAATCTTATAAAAACAAACATCGTAAGAGAAGAAAACATTATGAAACACATCTGGAAAAAGTATATGTATATTACGGCGTTTTCCGGGATTACTTCAGCGATGCAGCTACCGGCGGGTTATATAACAAGTACGGAAGCTTCGTTTAATGTTGCTAGAAATGTAATTTTTGAAATGTATATGCTCGCTCAAAAAGAGGGCATTTCTATAGGAGAACAAGAAGTAGAATCGATGGCAAGTAGATTAAAAGGTCACTCAAAAGAAGCGACATCTTCCATGCATCAGGATATGAGAAAAGGGCTTTCAATAGAAGTTGAGCATTTACATGGAGGGGCACTACGTTTGTCGGCCAAACATGATCTGAATGTTCCAGTCATTGAAACGCTTTACGGTGTACTTAAACCGTATGAAAGTGGAAAGCCGAGTGTTATGTAATATCGAATACCTGGCACCACCTGAAGTTTAGAAGATATCGTCGAAAAAAGTAGGTTAAAAAGTTGTTTTTGATTTACAGGGACTCTCTAAATAGTAAGAACCAAGCCCTTGAAAGTATTTGCTTTCCAAGGGCTTGGTTAAGATTCATTGTATCTCATAGTCTGTTTACACTATTAAATGAGTGAATATATTGTATCTTTTTGGATAAAAACAGTGATTCTACATGAATCACTGTTTTTATCTTTTTATAACGTCCGACAGAATGAATTTCTGTTAAGGGCGTTCATATTTCGACAAATGTTTCCCTTTTGGGATATATCACTATTAAAGGATATAAAATACAAAGTTATAAAGAATGGTATTGAAGGGGGGATAACTAGTGGCGAGCCCCCCCCCATTAAATTATCACTTTAATATTATTCACTATCTAATCACGGAGTTAACTATAGGTGAATTCTAAAATAAACCAAAGAAAACAGGAAATAAGCCGTATAGGTACTGTGTTTACTTAGGATTATTAAAAAATTCTGAAAATTGTGTTGACATTAGTATAACAAGTTATTACACTTATATTAACAACTTATAGTTAACTCT
>NZ_JBIMEV010000046.1:0-35684 GCF_051262595.1 Salipaludibacillus sp. CF4.18 | reverse complement strand
GTTACAGCTATAAGGGACATAGTGAAATGCACTATTACAGTAGGGAAGGCTTAGCCATTGCATATAAAAATGAGCTGGTCTAAGACTTGCCCCAACTGAAACTATACTATAATTTTAATTTTACATATTCTTTTTAGCTAACTCATGTATTGAGCCCATAGTTGAGCTATTTCTGTTGATGTAAGCCTAATTTGCTTTTCCTGTTCCAATATATTTAGACCCCCTATAAACATTATATTCTTTATATTGTCCAATAGTTACCTGTCATATGTAGGATAATATCTTATAAAAAAATATATCCCATTAAATGATTCTTTCAAGAAACTTAAATTGATTTAATAATGTTGTCACAGAATAAAGCACGAATTTTTAGTGAATGTGAAGGATTACACTTAAACAAACGGGTTGCTTTAGTTGAAGAAGAAAATATAATATGAGTAAAACGTACAGATGTTAAGTTCTGTGCGTTTTTGAGTGTTAATTTACCTGTAATTTCACATTTAATTACAGTGTTATTAAGCCTACGATTTCAATTTTCCCCTCCCAAAACCGAACCCGTTAACCTAATAGCCTGTTTTTATTTTCTTCACTTATTTAACTATTTAACTTATATATATTATTTAGATGTTGTTAAGGGAGTTTCTTTAAAGATTTCATAAACTCCCTTAGCAATAGCTTTTCCAAGTAAAGGAGGTACTGCATTTCCAATTTGTTTTACTATTTGAGTTCTACTTCCATAAAATTTAAAGTTATCGTCAAAGCCTTGAATCCTTGCTTCTTCTCTAAGTGTTAATGCTCTGTTTTGGAAGGGATGAATACATTTGTTAGAAGCAGGATGAACAAAGTTAACTGTTAATGTATTAGCAGGCTTATTAGATTCAAGTCTTGAATAAGAAGTACTAAAACCACTAGAAATCAAGTGCTTAGGTATGCAACTTATACTTGAACCTGAGTGTTTAATGATCTCTAGCATTTTAGGAGAATGGAGAATGGAGAATGTAAGTAGATGAAGTCGCAAATAATAGATATATCTGTGAAAATTACTCAACACAGGTTGAAGCGGTTGCGTTGTTGGAAAGATGAGTGTAATTAACTCTAACCGCATTCTAGCCACAGTCGAATAAAAGTTCGTATAAATAGATGTAGTAAAAATGGATACCAAAAAGCATCGCATTTGCGGTGCTTTTTGTATGTGAAGATAAAGAATTGCTCATTCATAAACGAGGGAGGTTAACCACTTACTACTCAAATTAAAGGCCAGATAAACTAGCCAAATCAGATACTGTTTCTACTGTAGCAGGAAACCCATATATATAGGGTAAAAGCTTACAGGAGAGATATCATTGGACAAACAAAATAGTAAATTAAGATGGGTTATATTTGTTTCCGTATTGTTTACTTATTTACTAATGTCGAGTCAACGAACCGCTCCGGGATTAATTACAGACCAATTGATGATTGATTTTAGTGTAACAGCGTCAACCATTGGATTAGTGACAAGTATCCAATTTTTTGTATATACGGCTTTGCAAATTCCATTGGGGATTTTGGCTGATCGTTATGGACCTAATTTTTTCTTGATTATCGGTGCCATGCTTACAGGTGTAGGTACAATTATTTATAGTCTTGGTACACATGAGTTTATTCTATTTTTTGCTAGAATACTTACAGGAATAGGGGATGCGACGATCTGGGTTAATATGGTGTTAATTTTAAGCCTATGGTTTAATGAAAAGGAATTTACTAGATTAATTGGTTTTGCAGGAATGACAGGAAGTCTTGGTTTCCTTTTGGCAACAGTTCCGTTCTCTGTATTGATTGTCTTGCTTGATTGGAGAGGAGCATTTCTTTCAGCCGGGGTATTTTTATGTTTATGCAGTATTTTTCTTTACATTGTACTTGTAAAAAAAACAAAACAATCAGTATTTGTTAAAAATAAAAGAAAACATGAAAAAACTATGGTTTTACTCCGTAGAATACTTTCTAGTCGGCAGGCATGGGCATTGTTCTTTTGTCACTTTGGGATTGTCGGGGGGTATATAGGATTTATCGGTTCGTGGGCAGTACCATATATGATGGATGTGTACGGGATGACACGCTTAGATGCCAGCCAGATCATTATGGTAAGTCTTATTGGCGCACTTATTGGCGCACCTTTAATCGGTTGGATCTCAAGTTATTTAGAAACGATTAAACGGCCTTATATCGTTTTTCATATCACGGTTTTATTGTGTTGGTCTGTCTTTCTTTTGTTTAAAGAGCATCCACCAATTTACTTACTAATTATACTTTTCTTTATCATTGGCTTTGGATTTGGATCAAATTCCTTAACATTTGCAGTCGTTCGCCAATCTTTTCCTATTACTGAATCAGGTATTGTCACTGGGTTTGCGAATACAGGAGGGTTTTTAAGTGCAGTATTGCTGCCAAGCATTTTTGGGTATTTGTTAGATCATTTCCAGTCAACAGCAGGTATTGTAAGTCATGGATACTACTATGGCTTCCTTACTCCCGTAATTTTCTCCATGTTTGGCTTAATTGGAGTGATATTTATAAAGGAAAAGTACCACTATACAGAGCGTAATACGAAATGAAAAAGCAACGAATGAATCAAATGATATAAATGTTTATAATTTGAAAGTGAACGAACCTGCATTCGAGTAGCACCTACACGCATTACGTAGGTGCTACATGGGGGGCGCCAGAAGCTGACGTTACATTTAATAAAAGACGGCTATGCCGTTTTTTATTAAATGATAGAAATGTATGATTAATTGTATGGCTAAAGTGCTAATATATACTAGTTTAGAAGTTCATTATATTGAATTAAATGTAATTAATAGGTGTAAAGTTATAAAAAATGAACATAAAGAACAAAAAATTCAATTGAATATAGTCAATACATACTATATATTTAATATAGATGAACTAATGAAAGCGTTAACTTATGGGTAAGTTATAAAAAACGTTCTATTTTAACCGACTATGTCCATTATTAAGAAGGACGCACAAGTATTTTAAACAGGAGGAACTTATCAATATTTCAACACCTAATTCAATCAAAGGAGAGAAATCAAAATGAGGATAACTATAAGAAAAAAATTATTGTTAGGATTCTTTTCAGTTTTGATATTGATGGCAGTTGTTTCTGTAATTACATACAGTGAGTTTACAACCATCGATAATGATTATTCAAACTCGATAGATGATAGGTTTACCCAAATGAGTATTGTTAACCAAATGGAAAGTGCAGCACTCAAGGAACAAATTGCTGTTCGGGGGTATTTGGTAACTAGTAATTCGAGTAACTTAACTCTGTTCAATGAATCAGCGGAGGAATTTACTGCAAAAGCAGAAGAGTTTTTAAGCTTAAATACTTCTGATGAAGCTATGAAAATAATGGATGAACTAATCGTAGTAGAGGATAAATATAATGAATTAGCAGAGGAATTGTTTGAATTTAAAGACGCAAATGATACTTCTGAAATAGCCTGGTTAATGGAAGAACAAGGCAGTAGATTAACTTCTAGAATTATAGAAGTTGGTGAATTGGCACGTTCTTATCAAGAAACAAATCTTCAAGCATCCAGTTCGGCTCTTTCAAGTAAAGCGAATGTTAGCAAAATGTTAATTATTGGTATTAGTTTATTTGCATTAGTTCTTGGGATAGTCATAGCTTTGTACATTAGTAAAATAATTTCTAAGCCTGTACAACAAATCTCTAAGTCTGCAGAATTAATCGCACAAGGAAACTTGACGATTGATGATTTGAAAGTTAAGAATAAAGATGAAATAGGAGAATTAGCAACATCTTTTAACTTAATGACAAAAAATTTGAGAGAATTAATTATGAATGTGAGCAGTACTTCTGTTCAAGTAGCATCTTCGGCAGAGGAATTGATGGCCAGTGCAGAGCAGACCAGTTTAGCGACTAATCAAGTAACAGTTGCTATTCAAGAGGTTGAAAGTGGTTCTGAGATACAAGGTAAAGCGACTCAAGAAAGTGCCAACGCAATCTCAGAGTTATCAATTGGGATTAATCGTATAGCGGATACGTCATCAAACGTAGCAGAATCAGCTTCGGATACCTCTGCGCAGGCAATAGCGGGGAACGAGTTATTACAAAATGTTGTAAGACAAATGACTTCCATTAATGATTCTACGAAAGAGACGAACAATGTCATTAAAGGATTAGATGGTAATTCAAATGAAATCGGAAAAATTATCGATGTTATTACTGGCATAGCAGACCAGACTAATCTATTAGCGCTTAATGCTGCTATTGAAGCTGCAAGAGCAGGTGAACACGGAAAAGGTTTTGCGGTAGTTGCTGATGAGGTAAGAAAATTGGCGGAACAATCTAGAGGATCAGCAAGTCAAATTTCTCATTTGGTGCAGGTGATTCAAAATGACGTTTTAAAAGTTGTAGAAATGGTGAACAATGAAACAATAGAAGTAAATGAAGGAATGGCTTTAGTAGAAGAGACTGGCAACTCATTTCATCAAATATTAGCTTCTATTGAGAATGTGAGTGGCGAGATTGAGGAATTATCAGCAGTATCTGAGCAAATGTCTGCAAGTATGGAACTGGTTAATTCTTCTGTAGAGAAGGTATCTAGTATAGCAAAAACATCTAGAGATAATACAGCAGACATTGCATCTTCTTCCGAGGAACAATTAGCAACAATGGAAGAAGTGACAGGGGCTGCCTCAAATCTGGCTAATATGGCAGAAGACTTAAGAAAACAGATTAGCATTTTTAAAGTATAGAAACAGTATTGTTTGAACAGGTAACTAGAAACTTCTTAGTGATGAAATCTAATATCCTAATAGAAAAGATTCAAACTCTGGTGTCATAAAAAGAGTGTGAATCTTTTCTTCTTTTGTATTGTGGGATAAGTGACAAATGTGTGACGTGTTTCTTGTTAGATAGTAATAGTTTTCTAAATGCGGTACTATCATCTAGAGAATATTTTTAATTTTGTAAGGGAGGTACACAGTGAATAAAATACTTAAGCTAATTTTTTCAACATTGTTGATTCTAACGTTGGCTGCCTGTGGACAAGAGGAAGATAATAATGACTCAGGCATGCAAAGTGTAGATGATATAAACTTAGATCCAGTAGATGCAAAGCTTACCATTCCCGATAAAGCGGATGTGGATGAAGATCTAGTATTCCAAGTCTTGGTAACACAAGGGGAGGAAATGGTGGATGATGCAAGTGAAGTAACGTTCGAAGTTTGGGCCGATGGAGAGAAGTCAGAAAGTGAAATGATTGAAGCAGAACTGCCAGGAGAAGAAGGACTATATGAATTGTCACATACTTTTTCGGAAGAAAAGCTTTACCATGTTCAGTCACATGTAACGGCTCGTGGCAGTCATGCCATGCCAGTAAAAGAGATCGTCATAGGCGAACCGGATCTCGATCTAGAAGTGGAGAATGACGAAGCGGAACAACAGGACACAAACGAAGAAGAGAATCATGTACATGAACATGAGGGAAATAATCAGGATGAAAATGAAGATAATAGTGACCACCACCATATGAATGAAAGTATTGACATTAGATGGCAAACAAGCGAGCAAGCATCAGCTTCAGAAAATGTTTCTTTGGAAGTTGAGATTGATTGGAAGGGCGATCCATGGACAGGTGGAAAGGTTCAGTTCGAAGTGTGGAAACATGGAGATGAACACCATGAATGGATCAGTGCTGAAGAAACGGATTCAGGTGTTTATAAAACAGAGCACGTTTTTGAGGAAACTGGAGAGTTTCATGTCACAGTGCATTTAGAAGATGATGAACTTCATGAACATAAACAGTTTTTGATTGAAATAGAATAGAAAAACACCTCTAGGCTGTTTTAAATGGCATAGAGGTGTTTTTTCTTTGGGTTAAGAAAAAGCGCAAATCGAGAGAATCACTCTCGACTTGCGCTTTTCAATTTAGCTTGTTTGTTTTTTTAGAAGTTGTACGATCATCGTACGTAATGATTGGTCATGAACAGTTTTGTTTAACCAATCTTTCTTCGTGTCTTCTGTTTCGGCCTTGACGCGTTTAAATAGTTTTACAAGAACAGATCGAAGTACGGTTGAATAGTGAACATGGTCGATCTTTTGAGCTTGTTGAAGAATACTCTCAATGGCCTTGTAATTCTCAATATCTACGTATTTAGTGGAGTCATTGAGGAATTGCTCAACAATTTTTGCTTGATCATAACTTAAGTAATAAGCAGGAACTTCTTCTATTAATTCAGGGCTATCTTTAACATGCTTAGCTAGATTCGGAATAAGTTGATCAATCCGGTGATTTAATAAATGATGAAAAGCTTTCATTCCGTTTGCTTTATCTATTGCGCTGTCTAATGTAACCATTATGAGTGATTGGTCAGAAATTCCTTCTGCTATTTGCAATGCGATCAGTCTTGATGACCATCCATTTTTAATGTCTTCAAGATGTTCGTCTACAAGTTGTTTCTTAATTTTAATGTTTTTCTTTTTAGCATTTTCATTCGATTTTAAGGCATCCTTAAGATCATCCTGCGTCATTTTAAGTTGTTTTTTTCTGTCGCTAATCTGTTTGTATTTCTCCGATGCTTCATCGGATTCAACGGTTGTTTTATTGGATAAGTAAAAGGAGTCTAGGAACTTACCTTGATAATCTAAAACCGCAAATATAACTGGTGTTTCATGATCAAATAAAAGAGCGTGGAATTTCCGTGTACCACTTGGCTCTTGGTATTTTAAGATGAAATACCTTTGACCTCCATCTACATAAACTTTTTTTCCGATAAAACTTGGTGGTAAAACTGGCATATCACTTCACCGTTCCTTTCATAATATTTGTTTCGGTCATTTGTGGAAAGATTGATGAAGGATCTCATACATTACGAGAAGAAGTTAAGAGTCATTACGAATTATAAGATAGATAATAAGTCCAATAATCGGGAAAAATAAAGTTCCTATTAATATAATAAGACTAAACTCTTTACTGTTTCCTTTCCTGACGGAGTCTTTATAAGCCCAGACACTAGTAAAAATATTTATAAGAAAAATGCCGAAGCCGAATAAAAATATTAATATAAAGATGTTAGTAAACTCCATCACTGTAAAATTGCTCTCCTTTATTACAATTCTCTTTCCATCATACCTATTTTTCCATGATTTGTGTAGGGTTAGAGGGAAAATTTTTTTCTGAGCAGTGAAAAATAACATTTAAGTTACTAGAGCCTTGTATTTTTTTCTTTGATTAAGCGAAGTAGATCTGCTTAAATGATTAGAAAAGAAGAGTATTTTTTTAGCAGAAAGTATAAGATAACAGCTGCCTTTACGTGACACGAGCACCTACATGTAATACAAAGGTGCTACTCGGGGTGGCGAAAGATAACGCTGTATTTAATAAAAGACGGCTATGCCGTTTTTCTTATGCAGTTTTAGAAACCCCCTATCATTTTCATTTGATTTGATAGGGGGTTTTAATGTGGAAAAGTAACTTGGCAGCGGTTGTCAACCTCTTCATCTTAAGAAAGTGAAGGTATACTTTCTTAAATATTATCTGCATCAAACCGTTGATTAGCAGCTTTTGCTCGCGCAATAGAATCGCGATACTCAATATCCGCCATTTCATCACTGTATTCAATATCTTGGTTTTCTTTTGCGTTATTTTTCTTTTTTATATCTTCGTCACTTTTTTTCATGAAGCACACTTCCTTTTTAAAATAGTAATAATCCGGAAAAGCTCCCACTTGTAAAAACTAAAGAACAAAGATTACTTAAAGGTTGGATTTTGATTTGAAAAATTCTTTATCCGCTTTTTTAAAGGATGACTGATATGATACTTCTTGTGCACTAGAAAGTGTGCGACGGTCTTCTTTCGTTTTCGAGGTTTTCCTTGTCATAATTATCCAACTCCTTTTGGCCTGTTTTAATTAGTATTAGCTAAAAGGAGGGGATGTATTCAGATAATTATAATTAGGATGCTTACGACTCTGTTTTGAATAGATCTTCGAAAGCTTCTTGAAGATCCGGATGGTTAAATGAATAGTTATTATCGATTAGTTTTTGTGGGTATACGTGCTGTCCATCTAATACGAGAACACTCATTTCACCCAAACCGATATGAAGTAATGTGCTCGGTACAGGTGCCCAGAAGGGTCTATGAAGAACATGAGCCAGCGTTTTTCCAAAGTCTTTCATTTTTTGTGGGTTTGGTGCTGTTATATTTACCGGGCCATGAATATCTTTGTTTTCAATACAATAGCTTAATGCTTTTGCTACATCTTCAATATGCACCCATGACATCCACTGTTCTCCCGTACCCAGTTTCCCGCCGACAAAAAGCTTGAAAGGCAGGAGCATTTTCTGGAGAGCTCCTTCATCTGTATCCAGAACAACACCAAACCGTGTACAAACAACTCTCGTTTTTGAAGGAGCTTTCATAGCTTCTTGTTCCCAACGAACGACGACATCTGCTAAAAAGTCTTCACCTGGTTCATCGTATGATTCAGTAAATGTTTTTGTAAAAGATGTACCATAGAATCCGACAGCAGAACCATTGATTAATACTTCCGGTTTATTTTCCATCGCATTAATAATTCGAATTGTTTCTCTCGTTGCTGTAATTCTACTATCCATAATTTTTTCTTTTTTATCAGGAGTCCAACGGCCGCTATTTAAGTTTTCACCTGCTAAGTTAATGATCGCATCGATGCCATCTAGCTCTTTTTCAGGAAACGAACCCTCTTTGAGCCACTCGACAAAATAAAGTTGTTCTTTTTCCTGTTTATTCGCTTTATTTCTAGTTAAGATAAATACTTGGTGACCGTTTGCGATAAGTTCATTTGTTACTGCTTGTCCAATAAAGCCTGTACCACCAGTGATTGCTACTTTCATTGTATCGCCTCCTGTTTTATCATGGTTATAAGATCTGTATGTATCATTCCCTTTAATTTGTTTAACTGAAACTTCTTCCATAAGGAAAGTGAGGATAATATGCCTAAAATAACGAAAATAACCCCCGCAAAGAAAAGGAAAGACAGGTATCATGTTTATATTGATCGTGGTAATGGAGATGAATATGCGTTGTCTGTCTCTGAAGATATCCTTATTCAACAAAAGCTCTGGAAAGACACGGAATTAACCGAAGACCGAGTGATTGAATTAAGAAATAAAGATGAAATAGATAAAGCAATGCAAAAGACATTAAATTTTCTCTCCTATCGAATGAGATCAGAGGTGGAAATCCAGCGTTATTTGCGGGATCTTGAGGTAGATATTGCAGAGGAAGAAATATCTCAAATGATAGATAAGTTAAAAAAACTGGATTTTTTAGATGATCAACGGTTTGCAGAAGCGTTTGTCAGAACGAAACGTGATGCACATAAAAAAGGACCACTTGTTATTAAACAGGAGCTCTTGCAAAAAGGTGTAGATAAAAAGATTATTGAAGCGGCTATGGAAGAATACTCTAAAGAGCTTCAGTTGGATACAGCAATCAAAATGGTGGAGAAAAAGCAGTCTTCTTATAAAAAAGAGGGTGAGAAAAAGAAAGAGCAAAAATTGGTACAGTTTTTAATACAACGAGGATTTGATCAAACTACTGCTTACGAAGCGATTAGGTATGCAGAAATCGAAACAGACCATGAAGCCGAAGCAGAGGAACTAGCTAAACAGGCCGAAAAAGCGTGGAAAAAGCATAGCCAAAAGGATCTTTGGGAAAGAAAACAACGTACAAAGCAATATTTATACAGTAGAGGATATTCTATGGAGCTTATTGAGAAATGGTTTGAAAATTTAAATGAAGAAGAATGACAATGCTAACCAGGCAATAGGGCGCATGTTTTGTATTACATATCTCTTCTCTATTATAATGGGAATAACATATGACTGAAGTCGTTGAAGGAGATTAATAATCCATGGAGCAGAAATATAGTCGCATGAAGCCGGCTGAACTTCAAACAGAGATTGCTGAATTAAAGATAAAAGCGCAAAAAGCGGAACAAATGGGGATGATAAACGAATATGCTGTTCATGAACGGAAAATGATCATGGCCCAGGCATACTTAATGGACCCTGCTGATTTTATTCCTGGAATGGTATATGAAATAAAAGACGGTGAAATTGAAACCTTTCACGTCGATTATATGAATGGTGTTTTTGCTTGGGGATTTCGAAATCAATCTAAAACAAAAGAAGCAGTACCGATTTCTGTTCTTGGAAATAAAAAAAAGTGACAAAAGAAAAATGCGTAGCGTCTTTTATTAAATACAGCGTGATCTTTTAGCCACCCCCGCGTAGCACCTACGTATTGCGTGTAGGTGCTACGCGAAGGGATGTGGGTTTCCCTTGGCACGCGTGGCGTAAAGATAGCTGTCAACTTATACATTCTTATCTGTAAAAAAAGAGAAGATGACTTTAAAGTCATCCTCTCTAAAAGGAGTGTTAGCACCGTTTTCCCGTTTGAACTTCTAATATCTGATTGTGCAGACTCTGTTTCGTCTCACCATTAACTTGGTGAAACGAACGCTTCGGATTTGCCCGAGGCGACTGGAATGGATCCTGATATGCTGGTTTACTGCCGTTATTTTGTTTCCCCATAAAAATAACCTCCAGTTTTCATTCAGATTTCAGTTCAGCGATGGTTGCGTTCGTCTTTTGCCGGAGCTGCTGCCATTCTCTCCTGAGGATGGTCCTTAATAGATCCATCTGGCCGTTTTGAGACAAAAGCATCGGCTTCGTGTCTTTCAGTATCAAGAGATATTCGACTGGGTAACTGCCTGCTGTTATTTCGCATTGTTAAACACTCCTTTGTTGATGGGGTATTGATATTATTTACGTAATACAAGCAGTTTCATCCTGAGAATTTATTGAAATGATTTTAAGCCTAATTGTAAGCTTCATATCTGGTGTTCCCGGATTGATTTTACTGTCAGTGACTAGTTTTATCAATTAAAAGGAGGTTTTCATGTGCAAGATTATTTTGACCGACTTACTAATCGACTTCTAGAGCAAAATGACCACCTTTCACACTCCGATGCGAGAACGTGGGTGGAACTGTTATGGGAAGACTTTGAAACAACATATGCTAAATCAGGAAGAGAATATAAAGGGAAAGAAGTGACAGAAGGATTATTAATTCAATGGATTGATAATCATGGCTCAAGACTTCACGAGGTTCTTTTAGAAAAACCAAAATACAAAGAGTTGTTTGAACGAAAGAAGTTTTTACATTAAAGTTAACCAAAAAAGTGATGACCTCCAATTGTCGGGGGCATCACTTTTTTAAACGCAACTGTTTTCAAGTACGCTACAATCTTCTTTAAGAGATAATTTATAAAATTGGCAGCTACCTTCACACCGCACGTATCAAGGGAAAACCACCCTCCAATCGAGTAGCACCTACACTCAATACGTAGGTGCTACTCGGGGCGGTGGAAGCTGACGCTGTATTTAATAAAAGACGGCCATGCCGTTTTTCTTAAGTTTCCAAAGGTCTTAATTTTCTTTTTAACGTATCGGTGTTGTAGATCCATCCAGTGTACGAGCTGAGTACCTGTAAGTTTTCATCCAAACGAACAATTGCTACAAAAGGGTAATAACCTTTGCTTCGATAACGAAGATCGATAAACTTCACTGAATAGCCATGTTCTTCGATGGAAATAGCCCATCTGTAAGCCGGCGAAAAAGATAGGAATGCTGATAAATTAGCATCTTTCTTTGCGGCATCAATTACAATGTCTTCTGGAATTGGTTCAAATGGATAGGTTTCGAAATAATTAATTTTTCCATTTCTAGATTCAGCTACGTACATTTTAACTTTTGTCCGAACAACGCAGTGCCATAAATTCCATTTAAACGTTGGCGAGGTAAAAATATGCGTTGCTTCGGGATGAAAAGATTTCAAGGTTTTATATACTTTTCTCTGCTCGTGAATTCTCCAGAAATAATAAGCGGCAATGACGATAAACATCGTCAAAAAAGTCCAACCTGGATTTAGTCCCATTCGCCATAAAGTAATAGCTACGATATGAGCAATGAAAATAAACGGATCAAAAATATTTATTACTCCGAGTGCAAGCCACTTAGGATAAAATGGTGAAAATGCTTTTGTTCCATAAGCATTAAAAATATCAACAAATACGTGGATAAAGACTGCAAAAAAAGTCCAGGTCCATAAATGATACAGATTTAAATTAGGCATGAGTAAATATAAGAATAAAGTTATTAAAGTAGGCCAGATAAACCATGCAGGGATAGAATGTGTGACGCCTCTATGGTTGCGAATATAAGTAGCATTATTTCTAAGCTTCAGAACGGTATCAAAATCTGGAGCTTGAGATCCAATTAAGGCACCAATCATCACGGCTTGTGTCATTTCGGGATTTCCGGCAACGACAGGATCAAGTGTTGCCAAACCACCGATGGCAATTCCCATAACAACGTGGGTTCCTGTGTCCATGTGCTTCCCTCCTAGGCAATAATGTATAATGAATAAGGTACACAATTTTATCATGTGGGTTAGGACTTAATCAAATTAAGGCCGTCTTCATATTTATACCCATTTTAATGAGTTTTGAAAAGGAGAATATAATGGTTGAGATAAATAAAACGGTATTTCAAGGAGATTTATTAGAATGGTATGATATTAATAAACGCGATCTGCCATGGCGACGTGAACGTGACCCTTATAAAATCTGGGTTTCGGAGATCATGTTACAACAGACAAAAGTGGATACAGTTATTCCATATTATGAACGTTTCATGAGCTTATTTCCAAGTGTTGAAAAGTTAGCAGGTGCAGAGGAAGAAACAGTACTAAAGGCTTGGGAAGGATTAGGATACTATTCTCGTGCGCGAAACCTTCATCAGGCAGTGAAAGAAGTGAAAGAGAGTTACGGTGGTATTGTTCCAAATTCAGAAGAAGATATTAGTACGTTAAAAGGCGTAGGTCCATACACAGCAGGAGCAATATTATCTATCGCGTATAACATACCTGCTCCGGCTGTAGACGGAAATGTGATGAGAGTACTGGCACGAATTAATACGATCTACGATGATATTGCAAAATCAACGACGAGGAAAAAATTTGAAGCCATCGTGCGGGAGATTATTTCCACGGATAGAGCATCTGATTTTAATCAGGCATTGATGGAGCTTGGAGCGATGATCTGTACACCTCGTAATCCTGCTTGTTTAATCTGTCCAGTTCAAAATCATTGCTCAGCAAAGGAAGAAGGTGTTCAGGACCTCCTTCCGGTTAAAGCAAAGAAAAAAGCTCCAAAAAAACTTAATATGAAAGCCCTTGTGCTAAAGGATAAGGAAGGCAGAGTACTTATTGAAAGAAGACCGGATACAGGACTTTTAGCAAAACTTTGGCAGTTCCCTAATATTGAAGCTGCAACAAGGGATCATACCGATTTACTTTCTCACATAGAAAAAATAGGTATTGAACTTGAAGGGGTAGGAGTACATGTTACTCAAAAAGTAAAACATGTTTTTTCTCATATTGTTTGGGAAATTGATGTTTATGAAGCAAGAGTGAGTAAAGTATATAATGAAAAACTTTATGAAACTGATACCCAAAATAGTCAAAGATTTATTACAGTGGATGAATTAAATTGGTTTCCATTCCCGGTTTCTCATCAAAAGATAATTGAAGGAACAATTGCGAAAGGAGAGGTATAAGATGGATTTACAGCTTGAAGGAAAAATTGTACTAGTCACAGGTGGATCAAAAGGAATTGGCAAAGGAATTGCAGAAGCTTTTTTAGGTGAGGGGGCGAAAGTAGGCATTGTTGCTAGAGGAGAAGAGGGATTAGAACAAGTCAAAAAAGACTTACCTGACATAGAAATTTTTCAGGGAGATCTATCAAACGAAGCAGAAAGGGATGGTGTTTTTCAAGCATTCATTCAAGCTTTTGGGCGGATAGATATTTTAGTAAACAATGTTGGGGGTTCTAGCGGCTCTTCAACGACGGAGACATCTATGGACTTATTCGAGAATGCGATGCAACTTAATTACTTTTCGGCTGTGCACTTCAGTAAGTTGGCTATTCCGTTTATGAAGGAAAAAACAAATGGATCGATTATTAATATTTCATCGATATTTGGTCGTGAATCTGGTGGCAAACCAACGTATAACGGAGCAAAAGCAGCAATGATAAGTTTCACAAAATCATTGGCTGATGAACTAGTAAAAGATGGTATACGGGTAAATGGAGTAGCGCCAGGGTCTATTTTACATCCCACCGGTAATTGGCAAAAACGAATCGAAGAGGATCCAGAAAAAATGGAAAGGTTCGTAGAAGAGAATATCCCTGCCGGACGTTTTGGAACAGTAGAGGAAATTGCTAATGTCGTTGTGTTTCTTGCCTCTGAACAAGCTCGTTGGGTCGTTGGAGCCACACTTAACGTTGATGGTGGTCAATCAAAGTCTAATTTCTGATGACAAACAATGAAGGTAATATCCAACGCCTAAACCAGAGATAATGTAACGAAACCTCTCAAGGTACAACTATGCCTTACTGGAAATATGCTAAGATAATGATTACTATTTCAAGGGGGATCTACTATGAAAAATTCAAGTGCGAATCAATACCCTTATTCATCTCGGCGTACGGTTACATACGGACATAATGGCATGGTTGCAACATCTCAACCTTTAGCAAGCCAAGCAGGATTAGATATGATAAAAAAGGGTGGCAATGCTATCGATGCTGCAATTGCAACAGCGGCTTGTCTTACTGTTGTTGAACCAACTTCTAACGGTATAGGAGGAGATGCCTTTGCGTTAGTTTGGACAAAAAATAAGCTTCATGGATTGAACGCGAGTGGTCCGGCACCTCAAGGTATTTCTATTGAAAAGTTAAAAAAAGCAGGAATCAATGAAATGCCCAAGTTTGGCTTAACACCTGTGACGGTACCGGGCGCTCCATCAGCTTGGGTAGAGCTTTCTGAAAAATTTGGGAAACTTCCTTTAACAGAAGTATTGAAGCCGGCTATAAACTATGCCCGTAATGGGTTTCCGTTAAGTCCAACTCTTGCTTATAATTGGGAAAAGGGTGTGGAAAATTTCCGGAAAGTTTTGAAGGGTGAGGAGTTTCAAGGTTGGTTTGAGACGTTTGCACCAGATGGAAGAATACCTAAAGCCGGTGATATCTGGAAATCCGAGGGGCATGCCAGAACTTTGGAATTAATAGGTGAAACAAAAGGAGAAGCTTTTTATCGTGGCGAGCTAGCAGATAAAATAGATGAGTTTTCCAAAAAGTTTGGTGGCTTTATTCGTAAAGAGGACTTAGGTGCATTTCGACCTGAATGGGTTGATCCTATTTCCGTGAATTACAAAGGCTATGACGTTTGGGAGATACCGCCGAATGGCCAAGGAATTGTTGCTCTCATGGCATTAAATATGCTAAAGAACGATGAGTTTAATGCTCGCGAAGATGTTGATACATACCATAAACAAATTGAAGCAATAAAACTGGCATTTGCTGATGGAGAAAAATACGTTACAGAAAAAGGCAGCATGAGTCAAAGTGTAGAAAATATGTTAAGTGAAGCCTACGGAGAGAAACGTCGTCATTTAATTGCGGAAGAAGCGCTAACACCTGAGGCAGGAGAACCGGATGCTGGTGGTACTGTTTACTTATCAACCGCTGATGGAGACGGTAATATGGTTTCATTCATACAAAGCAACTACATGGGTTTTGGTTCAGGATTAGTTGTTCCGGGAACAGGTATTTCTCTACAAAATCGCGGACATAATTTTAGTCTTGATCCCGAGCATGATAATGCCCTTGAATCTGGCAAGCGGACCTACCACACGATTATTCCCGGGTTTTTAACGAAAGGGAAAGAAGCAATTGGACCGTTTGGTGTAATGGGTGGGTTTATGCAACCCCAAGGACATTTACAAGTAGTCATGAATACGATTGATTTTGGACTGAATCCTCAAGCTGCATTAGATGCTCCTAGATGGCAGTGGATGAAAGATAAACAAGTATTATTAGAGCATAGTGTTCCAAACTTCATTGCTCAAGCTCTGTCAGCTAAAGGGCACGATATTCAATTAACACACATGTCGGGTAGCTTTGGACGTGGTCAAATCATTTGGAGAGATCCCGTTACTGGTGTATTGGCTGGTGGAACAGAATCTCGTACAGATGGCGCCATTGCCGTTTACTAAGGGGAATGAAAAAATGAATCAATCAAATATATTTATGGCATTCTTCCGTGTTGGAATTCTTGGATATGGAGGAGGACCTGCGTCTATTCCTCTTATTCAAAAAGAAGCAGTTGATATCTATAAGTGGATGGATGAAGAAGAATTCTCAGATACCCTGGCAATCGGAAATACATTGCCAGGTCCTATCGCTACAAAACTTGCCGGGTATGTAGGGTATCGTGTCGGCGGGATATTAGGGATGATAAATGCAATTGTTGCTACAGTTATTCCAACAGTCATTCTCATGATTATTTTGTTAACCTCACTTGCTTCCTTTCGGGAGTACGAATGGGTTCAGGGAATGACAAAAGGTGTGTTACCTGTAGTAGCTGTTATGCTAGGTGTTTTAACATGGGGATTTATTGAAAAATCAAAGAATGATCTCGGTTGGCTTAAAGCTATTTTTTTAATTATTATTTCTATTGTGTTGATTGAGTTAGCGGGGATTCATCCAGCCATTATTATCGGGGTGTTAATTATTATCGTTTTAGTAAATCCATTCTCACGCAGCTTATCTAAAGAGGCTGGTGAAAAAGAATGATTTACTGGGAGATTTTCTTGGCATTTTTTATTCCTGGAATTGTTGGATACGGGGGAGGACCCGCAACGATCCCACTTATTGAATATGAGATAGTTCATCGCTACGGTTGGATGAGTATTGAAGAGTTCGGAGAGGTTTTGGCATTAGGTAATGCATTGCCGGGTCCGATTGCTACAAAAATGGCAGGTTACATTGGTTTTGAGCAAGCAGGTATTTTAGGGGCCACTATTGGATTATTTGCAACGATAGCACCCTCTTTAATTCTGATGATTATTCTTCTTAGTGTTTTACAAAGATTTAAAAAATCACCTAAAGTGAAGCAATTATCGACCATAGTTAGACCAACAATTGCTGTACTTTTAGGGGCAATGACAGTGCGATTTGTAGAAACATCCTATTTGGACAGCGGCTGGCTGCAAACTGGATTTATTGTAATTGTTAGTTACTTTTTAATGGAAAAACGAAAGGTTCATCCTGCATTGGTTATTTTAGGTTCTCTCATTTATGGAGCGATTTTTCTGAGATGATCGTTTGGTGGATATTAATCAATTTGAATTCGAGTGCCACTTGTCCAATCTGCCTCCATTTTAGGCAGTCCGCCTCGGTTAACAATTTCTTCGATGATTTCGCGATGAATAACGACACCCTCTGCATTAGCATAAGGTGTGATCTGTTGAAAGAGCTGGTGAAAATAAGCCAGTTCTTTTTCTGTCCAATTTGTTTTAGACATTGTTGAAAGCTCAGTCATATCTCTGCCAACGTACATAAGCGATCCTCTCCTTTTTGTGGTATCATACGATATTAGGAACAAGCAAAATTTCAACATTATTTTTGCAATTACGATAGTAGTTTTTACATAAAAACAAGCCTTCTATACAATTTTTAAAAGGAGAAGATAATATGACGTCTAATAGTAATAAAGTGGCATTAGTTACAGGGAGTAGTCGAGGGATCGGTAAAACAATTGCTTTAAAATTAGCTGAAAAAGGCTATGATGTAGTCATTAATTTTGCGAGAAGCAGGGAAAAAGCGGAAGAAACAGCAGAAGAAATAAGGAAACTCGGACGAAGAGCGATTACTGTGAGAGCAAACATTGCAAAAAAAGAAAAAGTACAAGAGATGTTTGAAAAAATTGATGAAGAGTTTGGACGGATAGATGTCCTTATTAATAATGCTGCATCGGGTGTGTTACGTCCGGTTTTAGAGCTCGAGGAGAGTCACTGGGATTGGACAATGAATATTAACAATAAAGCGATGTTATTTTGTTCGCAAATGGCGGCACAACGAATGAAGGAACAAGGAACGGGTGGTGCTATCGTTAGCTTGAGTTCTTTAGGTGCGGGGAGATACTTGAAAAACTATACTACTGTAGGAGTTTCCAAAGCTGCTGTTGAGGCATTAACGAGATATTTAGCTGTAGAATTGGCACCTTATCAAATCCGTGTAAATGCT
This sequence comes from Salipaludibacillus sp. CF4.18, assembly GCF_051262595.1. Taxonomy (NCBI): domain Bacteria; kingdom Bacillati; phylum Bacillota; class Bacilli; order Caryophanales; family Bacillaceae; genus Salipaludibacillus; species Salipaludibacillus sp. CF4.18. The sequence goes on along the minus strand of NZ_JBIMEV010000046.1, from coordinate 17,471 downwards.
GTTTCGGGAGGAGCGGTGGATACAGAAGCACTGACTCATTTTCCTAATCGAGACGAATTATTAGGTGATTCTAAAGAACGCACTCCTGCTGGACGGCTTGTAGAGCCGGAGGATTTAGCGAATGCTGCTTTATTTTTAGTTTCAGAAGAAGCAACGATGATATGTGGTCAGACGATTATTGTTGATGGTGGTATTTCACTGTTAACGTAATAATTTTTTTTGGATAAGATGTTTCTCCTCTGGTTATATTAACTTTTGTGGAGGTGATACACATGGCTAACAATCAACAGAACCAAAACGCTTCTAAAACTAATCCGCAAGAAGTGAAGCGCCAAAATCAACAATCTGCACAAAACCAAGGACAAAAAACTGAGTTTGCAAGTGAAACAGACGCGCAAGAGGTTAGACGTCAAAATCAGCAATCTAACCAGCGTAAGCAGCAAGCTTCTTCTAAAGGACAGCAGCAACAATAATAACATTCTCTCTTTTCTCAAATTTTAAAGAGTAAGAATGTAATGTTGTCATGTCCCACGGCCCTTTCCTTAATTACAGGAAAGGGCTTTTTTATGGTAATAACTGGGGGGACAGTCCCCCCAGTTATTACCATCGTTTTAAAATTAGCAAAACAATAGTATAATGAGTGGGAGAGAGTATGCTGAGGCTTAATATGTTGATGTGACACAGATAGTTTCCATTGTGATTTAGTGCTCATATTTCAAGGAGTGGTAATTGTGTTCTTTAGAAAAGCTCGCAAAGAGAATAAAAAGAAAGAAGGGGAAGAAGAAGTAGTAGTAAAGGACATCGAAGCTACAATAGAGGAAGTTCGAACTGCAGTGAATGAATTTGCCCTTAATTTAGACAATGGAATTTCCCTACGCAGTATCGTATTAGATACACATGAAATAGATTTTGAACTTTTACATTCATATTTAGGCGGTAAACCAAATAAACCCTTTTATATGTCAAAGGAGACCTTCGAAGTTTTTGAAGATCCAGATTATCCGAAACACATTGATCATTGTCAGATCGCCTGTGATCAATATTTTCTGGAAACTGGAGAAGAACCAATTGTTCAAGGAGATAAAACAAGAACGATCAGTTATTTTAAATTGAAAAATTATTTAGTGAAAAACCCACCATTTGAATTGTTTTTAGATCCAAATGATCGGATGGTAACGCATCGGAAAAATAGTAACTGAAGATCCCACAGGACGTTTTTTGAGAGATAGGAATTTATAAAATGGGCAGCTACCGTCTAGAAAAGCTATTAAGAAAGGAGCGTACGCATGTGAAATTCCCTCAAATTGGAAGTAATATAGAAGTACAAAGCTATAAACACAATGGACATCTACATCGTGTTTGGGAAGAAACGATTATTTTAAAAGGAACATCTCAAGAAATTGTTGGCGGAAATGACCGAATAATTGTTCATGAATCAGATGGTCGTCAATGGCGTACCCGAGAGCCGGCTATTTGCTACTTTACAGCAAAACATTGGTTTAACGTCATTGGAATGATTAGAAACGACGGAATTTATTATTACTGTAATTTAGGAACTCCTTTTACTTATGATGATGAAGCACTTAAATATATAGATTATGATTTAGATATCAAAGTTTTTCCTGATATGACTTATAAACTATTGGATGAAGATGAGTTTGCTTTACATAAGAATCAAATGAAGTATCCTGAGGAAGTAGAGCATATACTTTGGAAGACTGTTGACGAACTGGTATCATGGATAAGTCAACAAAAGGGACCATTTGAGCCAGCGTTTATTGAGTATTGGTACGAACGATTTTTACAACACCGATAAAATGAAAGTTGCTAATAAAAGAGAGCGGCTCATGTATTTTGAGCCGTCTCTTCTTTGCTTTAAATAAAGTAGGAGATGTTTGACTTGGATAGTATGAAAAGATACATGAGTTTTGTAAAACCATATTGGAAACAAATAGTGCTAACAGTTCTTATTGGTATGGTGAAATTTGGGATACCGTTAATGATGCCTTTGATTATAAGACATGTTATTGATGATATTATCGGAGCAGAGGGACTGTCTAATAATGAGCAATTGAGTAACCTTTATTGGTTAATGGGAATAGTCTTTGTTTTATTTGTGATCATCAGACCTCCAGTTGAATATTATCGTCAATATTTAGCGCAATGGATAGGAAATAAAGTATTGTATGATATTCGCGATGGTTTATTTCATCATTTACAAAAACTAAGTCTTAAGTTTTACTCAAATAGTAAATCCGGAGAAGTTATTTCCCGAGTCATTAATGACGTAGAGCAAACAAAGAACTTTGTTATGACAGGTATGATGAATATTTGGATTGACCTGTTTACGATTATTGTTGCTATTATAATTATGTTAACGATGGATGTTTCACTTACCTTAGTTGCCATTGTATTATTACCATTTTATGGGTTTGCAATTAAGTATTTCTTTAGTAAACTGCGCGATATGACACGTCGGCGTTCTCAGGCACTTGCTGAAGTACAAGGGCATTTGCATGAAAGACTTCAAGGGATGAATGTGATACGAAGTTTTGCCTTAGAGGATTACGAGCAAAAGGAATTTGATACGCGCAATGAAAACTTCTTTTCTAAAGCAGTTGATCATACGAGATGGAACGCAAAGACGTTTGCAGTAGTAAATACAATTACGGATATAGCCCCAATTCTTGTGATCGGTTTTGCTGGGGTATTGGTTATACAAAACGGCTTAACGGTAGGTACAATGGTTGCATTTGTTGCATATATGGATCAATTATATAGTCCTTTACGCAGGCTTGTTAATTCTTCAACAATTCTTACGCAAGCAGTTGCTTCCATGGATAGAGTGTTCGAACTTATTGATGAGAAATATGATATTGAAGACAAAGAAGATGCTGTACCATATTCTCATCCGCAGGGAGAAGTCATCTTTGACAGAGTTAACTTTCATTATATAGAGAATGAGCCTGTCTTAAAGGATGTCAGCTTTCGCGTTGAAAGAGGAGAAACAGTTGCGATAGTTGGTATGAGCGGGGGCGGAAAAAGTACGATTATGAGTTTAATTCCTCGTTTTCATGACGTATCAGATGGCAAAATTGTCATTGATGGTAAAGATGTCAGGGATTATCAAGTACGATCATTGCGAGATCGAGTTGGAATGGTTCTGCAGGATAATGTCATATTTAGTGATTCCGTTATGTTTAATATTAAAATGGGGAAACCGGAAGCAACAGATGAGGAAGTATACAGAGCAGCAGAAGCAGCTAATGCTGACGAATTCATTCGCGCTCTCCCAGAAGGTTATGCTACCAATATAGGAGAACGTGGTGTGAAATTGTCAGGAGGACAAAAACAACGGTTAGCTATTGCACGTGTATTTTTAAAAAGTCCGGAAATCCTTGTTTTTGATGAAGCGACGAGTTCGTTAGATTTAGAAAGTGAAAGCTTAATTCAACAATCCTTGTTTCGTTTAGCGGAAAATCGAACTACTTTTATCGTAGCTCATCGTCTTTCCACCATTACACATTCAGATAAAATTATTGTCATTGATCATGGAAGAATGGTAGAGATGGGAAGTCATGATGAACTTATGAAAAAACAAGGTGCCTATTATAACTTGTTTCAAATTCAAAAGTTTAATTAATAATCCATTGTTACTAAATTTACTTGTTTTGGATTAGAAGTTTGGAGAATCAAAGCGCGCGGCGCAATCTCAAAAAAACATTAAAAAATAATGGCACTGAAAAAGTTGATTCTTTTTCAGTGCCGTTTTGATGTGGATTTTTATTACGTAAACTCCCTTAAAAAAATGTTATTTGGAAGAATCCATGAGACTCCTGTGGAAGAATGATTCAAGCGAGACCCCGCAGAGCGTCAGTTTGCTCGAGGAGGCTCGCTTGATCATCCGCGGAAAGCGAGCGGAATTCTTCCAAATAACCTTCGTGATAACGATGTAATAAAATAGATACAAAAGTCGCAATGCGCTTTTATTAATTTAGTATTGATCTCTCTCTTTTATATTCACTTCATTGTCATCTGTATGATAAGTGAAGAAACCGTCAACGAGTTTGTCTAAATGCTCTAATTCTTCACTATATTCAACGATAAGTGCAATGACAGGAAGAAATTGAATCCACTCATCCAGATCTATTTGATCATCACGATGGTAGGTCATAAATACATTTATGAGTTGGTGCTTACCGGAGTGAATCTCATCGTAAAACTGTTCGGTAGATTGTTTCTTCACTTTACCCATGTACTTTAAAAGAATCCGTTCATGATAATTAGTTAGGTAATCAACTTGAAGCTGCATGAGTTGTTCTAATTCCTCTGGCAACTGTGTTAAAACATTGTCATGTTTACTCAAGCTTTTCAATATTTCTTTAGCTTTTTTTGTAGTAACAAGCATTTGCCTAAAGAGGACAACCTTTCGCATTCGTGCGTATTCATTTTTCTTGAAATAATTTCTCTCTTCTTTATATAACGTATAAAGGGTTTCTAGCTTTCCAACAGAACCACGGATTTTTTTCATATCCTGGTTTAATGTCTGGTACTCTACCTCATGATGTAAAATCAATCGAATCCATTGAATAATTTTATCATTTGTATCTGTAATCCGATGATACAGCTGGTTTTCGTGTTTTGGGGGCAAAAAAATCATATTTACAATAAATGCAGAAAAGACCCCAATCATTACTAATAGAAAACGGTTTGCTGCAAAGTTTATAAAATCTTCGGTCGGATTCCCCATAATAATAATCGCTGTAACGACCGCTAAAGGGATAATATCCTCTTTTTTAAATTTAATATGAATAGCAATAATTAGTAATACAACAACACCTACAACAAAGGGTTCGTGCCCGAAAGCTAAAACGAATACTATTGCTAGTACAGCACTTACGACATTTGCTTGAATTTGGTCCCAAATAAGTGTCAAACTTTTGTGGACAGATGGTTGTACGGCAAAAAATGCAGCTAACCCTCCAAATACAGGCGCCTCGTGGCCTAGCCAAATAGCGGCGTATAAAGCAAGGGTTACGGCCAATCCGGTTTTGAAAATACGTGCTCCTAGCCTCATAGTTATTCCAGTTCCTTTCGAAAACAATGCTAATGATAAAGGTCGGCAGATTTTGTTCTAAGATAAGAATTTATAAATTAGCAGCTACCTTCACGCCGCAAGTATCAAGGGGAAACCCACCCTTGATACTTAAATGATGGCGGCGGAAGCTAACGCTGTAGTTAATAAAAGACGGCTCTGCCGTTTTTCTTAGTAAGAAAGTAATTGACTAATAATTAAAAAGTTGACTTTAAAATTGTACTATACACCTCTTTCTGTAAAACTGCAACCGGTGAAAATTCTCGTCGCTAGAATAATAATTACTGGATTTTCAATGTTAATTTGAAGGCTCTGCTAAACAGAAAACTCCGGAAAACAGATATTAAAGCCTGTTTTCCGGAGTTAGTATATATATGAGTTTATATAGAATTTTATTCTGTTGATACTGCTGGATCTGCTTGTAGTTTAACAGGAGTAACTTGCCTGAAGTAAACAGATGGATTTTCCAACAGTTTAACGACAAGACCTTTTTCTTCGTCTTGGTTAAGTAGAGCCAATTCATCTCTGTATAGACTGAGAAGTTCAGTAACATCTTTGATGCCTTTGTCAGATAGAGGCTCGATAGACACCTTTGCCCCTTTTGCAATACGTGACAAAAGTGTATTTTCATCTAAGCCCATAGCCGGATCTAGTCTGAGGTAAACGACACCACCTGTCATTCCTGCTGCCATCCACGGTCCGGGATCACCCATAACAAGTCCTCTGCCATTAGTCATATATTCAAACGCAAAGCCTTTAATATTTGCGGTTATTCCAATATTATAGTGTTGATCTTTCTTTAAGGGTGTTTTAAGTCGTCCTCCAAAAATCATATCTGCTCCTGATAAGCGAATCCCAGCTCGTGAATCTGCATTTCCTTGAACAATAAACAAGCCTTTTTGTGCGCCGTATCCAATACCCTTCCCTACAGATCCATTTAGTAATTCTCCATTTGCTCCTTTTGTTTTAAATATTTTGAAAGAGCCGCCAAAAGATGTTTTTCCGACACCGTCCTGTGCTCCCCCTGTGATATGAATATTCACGCCTTCGCTATTATAAGCGCCTAAACCATTGCCAAGAATGGAACCTTTCGAGTAACGCAAATCTATTTCAGGGAGTGAACGATAGGAACCATCTAATTTATCTCTAACTCTGTGACAAGAGACGCGACTACCTAACACACGCTGTTCACTGGTTACTGCTTCGAAATTACGAGATGTGGTAAGCTCTTGGGAATTACCGTCTAAATAATCAAACTCTGCACCAGCTGCAACTGCAAGTTGACGTTCTGATGTTTCCTCCAACACCTTCACTGGTTCGAAGGGGGCTAAGTCTTGCTCTGGAAGGGTTGAAAGCAACTCTGTTAGATCGAGATTTAGTTCTCCTCGAGTTTGTTCTAATAAATCAGCTCGGCCAACCATTTCTTGCGTATTTTTAAAGCCTAATGATGCAGTAACGGATTGTAGTTCTTTACCGAAAGCTTGAAACAGGTTAGTAAGTCCTTGAACTGCATTCTCAAAATCTCGTGGAACAAAACGTCGCAGACCATGGTCTTTTGCTTGTGTTTCTGTTTCAATTTGGGTAGCAATACCCACATGACAAGTATCCAAATGACAGCCTCGACAAGCTGTACAACCAACTGCGATCATCGATAATGTCCCGAAGCCAATCCGATTTGCCCCGAGAAGCATAAGCTTCACCGCATCTTCCACGCTTTTAACACCACCATCGGCCCAGAGCTCTACTTTATGTCTGAGTCCAGCTTCTAGAAGGGCAAAGTGAGCCGCTTTTACTCCTATCTCTGCGGGTAATCCAACGTGCTGAAGAGCATGTACCCGGGCGGCACCTGTGCCACCATCAAAACCGCTTAATGTGATAAAATCAGCACCGGCTTTTGCGATTCCGACAGAAATGGTTCCAATATTAGGTACGATAGGTACCTTTACAGCCACCTTTGCTTGGTCGTTTGCAGTTTTAATTTCTGTTATCATTTGCGCTAAATCTTCAATCGAATAAATATCATGATTATTGGATGGGGAAATCAAATCGGATCCAGTTGTCGCATTCCGGGCAGCTGCAACTTTATCTGTGACTTTTGATCCCGGTAAATGACCGCCTTCTCCAGGTTTGGCTCCTTGACCAATTTTTATTTCTAATAAATTAGTGGAATTCAGCAGTTCTACGTTCACTCCAAATCGCCCAGAAGCAATTTGTTGACCTCGTGTATTCGGATACTTTCCAAGCATATCCTTGATTTCTCCACCTTCACCGTTAAAACTAATCATGTTTAACCGGTTTGCTGCTTCAGCATAGGCGCGGAATGCAACTTCCCCCTGAGATCCAAATGACATCGAACTAATCATAAATGGTAAATCATGTTTGCCTACACCAACATTCACATCTGTTGGTTCAATATCGGATTGTATCTCTTTTAATTTTGTATAATGTCGAATAGTAATTGGATTTTTTTCTTCTTGTTCAGATATTTTCTCTTTAAAAACATTGTACTCAATTTTTCCAGCTGCTAATTCCCCAAGAGACTTCCAAATTCGCGGGAAAATATGAAATGTTTTTCCTGGACGAACTTTATCATTATGGTAGTCTTCTTTGCGGAGGATGCTATCAGCTTTCATACTATTGAAATTAAAGCTTAAATCATTACTGCCAAGATAGTTTACTACATCAAGGTAATCGGCAATTTCTTCATTTAAGCCTATAGCAGAAAAGAGGCGCCCATATCCCCTCAGTTCATGAATACCAATAGTAGATATGATTTTTTCCAGTCCTTTATTTAACGCACTATACAATTTCGTCGCAGGTTCTGGACTATCCTCCAAGACTGTCGAAAACATCACATAAGGATGAATGAGATCTGTACCTAAACCAAATACAACCGCTATGTCATGCAGTGTGCGAATACTACCGGAGCGAAGAACTATGGAACAATCACGTCTTAGCTTCATACTAGTTAAGCCTTGATCCACAGCTGATATTGCTAGATGAGGATCAAGCCAATAGGATTGACCTGTATGAGTTCCGTGATCATCAAAGACGAGAAAGGACTTACCAGATTTAACAGCTGTTTCAGCCTCGTTCTTCAAACGATTTAATGCGTCTACAACTTCTTCGTCTTCTAAACGGACAAGTTGAAAAACAGCTAGTTCATTATTTTCTTGATAATATTCTACTAACCCTTCAAAGGTAGGATGATGATATTCAGATTCTAATCCTTCCCCAGCTTTTCCTTCTGCAATTAAAGGGGAGTCTAGCTCGATAATATTTTTCACTGATTCTGATTTAAAAAGGCTGGGACGTTTTCCTATAATTACCCGAGTGGAGAAGTGTTCCATTTCCCTGTCTCGGTCAATGGCTGGATTTGTCACTACTGCCACACTTTCCTTAATAAAATCTGCGACATTTTTTCGGGCAGGATGAAGGGCAGCCAGGGGGGCATCGTGACCAAGTGAACGAATTGGTTCCGCTCCTTTATCAGCCATCTGTTCAATGAGTTGGATATGTTCACGGTCCCATCCATTTGCAGCATAAACAGAAGGAATAATAGTTTGTTCGAAAAGTGTTTTGCTTGTTCGTTTTTTCCATTTTGTTGTGAGACGCTGACCAGCCCCTTTAATGAAAAGCTTTGGAGAAAGGCGTTGATATACTTCTTCCTGAAGTTCATTATGCGATAATACTTCGATCGTACCGAAGTTATTTCGCTTAATTCCAACTTTTTCACCGGGTGCGAATGGCTTCGGATCAGATACGTAAACGTCGGTTGTGAAAATACCTTGTTCGGAAGAAAAAATAAAACTTGTCTCTGTTTCAAGCATCCAAACTGGTCGTAACCCTAAAGAATCTACGCTGAAAACAGCTTCATCACCAAGTCGTGATATAATACCTGCTGGACCTTGAGCGAAGTGACCCCAGGCTTCTCTTATATATGTGTACAGATCTTTCAGGTGAGCCGGATAATGTTTTATTTCATGGACGATGGGCGGAAACATTATTTCTAGCGCTTCAAATAATGATAACCCTTCACGGGATACAAATGTATCAATAATACGATTCAAATCCTGTGAATCACTACCGCTCTCCACGAGTGGAACTCCAACCATATTAGCTTCGTCCCTAAGCTTTGCAATTGTGTTTATTTCACCATTATGTCCAATAACACTAAATGGCTGCACACGAAAAAAGTTAGAAAGGGTATTCGTAGAATAACGATTATGGCCTAACGTTGTTGTGGAAGCGACAGAGGGATCAGCTAAATCATTGTAATATTTCGGGAGAATATCCCCAGCGCCCATTACTTTATAAACAGCATTTTCATTACTTAAAGAAGCTACATGGACAGCAAGTTTTTTTTCACAAGATATTGTAAGATCAAAGAGAGTGGAGCGAATGTCTTTTATTTCTAATGTACTGTCAATTTCAAAAGCGACCTGCCAGAAAATAGGCTCTACTCTCCTGGCAATAGGCCCTAAAGCTTGAGGGTTGGTTTGTGCTGTACTTTCAAATATCAGCTTGAGTCCGTTGGCTGAAAAAAGATCTTTCATTTCTTGTTGAAATTTACTAGTTTCAGGTGTGCGTTCAATAAATAAATGCCCAACAACAAATGAAGGAGAATCAACCACTGTTGAATGAACGTTAACAGCATCGAGTTTTTTCTTCCATAGAGCTCGAGGAATGTCAATGTGAATACCAACACCATCGCCTTCTTCATTGGTGAAGCCTGCTCGGTGATTCATCTTTAAAAGGGCTTGGATAGTGTCATCGATGTTTTTCTTTAGGGGGATATTTTCTTTTTCAATAAAAGATACAATACCACAACTGTCATGTTCATTCTTTAATGCTCCTCGGAATCGTTGAATTTCTTTTGATACGTTATTCATAATGTCTGGTCGAAGGTCGACCATCACCTCCTAAATAAGATCAAAGCCAAGCCTTTACGTTAAAAAATCTGCCAACAAAACTGCATAGAAATATAAATGGACAAGGTGTCAGAATTATCAGTTAATTTTACCATCAATTTTGATTAATATCAATTATTAATACAATCGGAATCTCAACTACGAACAAAAATAATTGTCGAAAATAGAAGACTGCATCCCTTATCGGATAAAATAAAGAAGTATAAGTTGACAGCGTATCTTTACGCCACGCGTGTCAAGGGAAACCCACCTCCTTTCGAGTAGCACCTACACGCACTACGTAGGTGCTACTCGGGGGTGGCGAAAGATACGCTGTATTTAACAAAAGACGGCTATGCCGTTTTTTGTTAAGACTATGCAAAATCCCAGTTTGAGAATACAGCTTCTACCGTTTCGATGGTCTTTTTTATGTCTGCTTCTGAATGTTCCGTTGTCAAAAACCACGCTTCATACTTTGATGGGGCCAAGTTAATACCGCGTTTTAGCATCTGCTTGAAAAAATATGCAAACATTTCTCCGTTGCTGTTTTCAGCATGTTCGTAGTTACTAACGTGTTCCACATCAAAATAAACAGTGAGTGCACCCATGAGACGATTAATGGTGATTGGAATGTTGTAAGCTTGTGCTGCTTTATGGATGCCAGCCTCTAATTGTTCCCCTAACTGATCCATTGTTTTATATGCATTTGGTTCTTTTAATAATTCAAGGCAGGCAATTCCTGCGCGAATGGAAGCCGGGTTTCCCGCCATTGTTCCCGCTTGATAAGCAGGACCTAAGGGTGAAATTTGCTCCATAATATCACGCTTGCCCCCGTATGCTCCTATTGGAAGCCCGCCGCCGATAATTTTACCTAGTGCGGTTAAATCGGGTTCAACCTGCAATAAGTTTTGGGCGCCACCATAGCCGAATCTGAACGCAGTAATCACTTCATCATAGATCACAAGCGCACCGGCTTTGTGGGTAATCTCATTTATAGCCTCTAAAAATCCTGCTTCAGGTTCAACAATCCCAAAGTTACCTACAATTGGTTCTACTAAAACTCCAGCAACTTCCGTTCCCCAATGATTGATCGCTTCTCGAAAAGCTTCCACATCATTAAAAGGAACCGTAATGACCTCTTGAGCAATACTTTTTGGAACACCAGCTGAATCAGGGTTTCCTAAAGTGGAGGGTCCAGACCCCGCAGCAACAAGTACTAAGTCAGAATGACCGTGATAGCATCCAGCGAATTTAATGATTTTATCTCTACCAGTGTAGGCTCGAGCTACTCGGATCGTTGTCATCACTGCTTCCGTGCCAGAATTGACAAAGCGTACCCTTTCTAAAGATGGAATAGCATCACGAAGCATCGTAGCAAATTTGTTTTCGTGAGTTGTCGGTGTGCCGTAAAGAACTCCGTCTTCTGCGGCAGCTTGTATCGCTTTCGTAATATGAGAATGCGCGTGCCCGGTAATGATTGGCCCATAGGCTGCTAAGTAATCAATATATTTATTATCATCTTCGTCCCAAAAATAAGGTCCTTTTGCTTTTCTCATAAAAACAGGCGTTCCTCCGCCTATACCTTTAAAGGAACGAGATGGGCTGTTTACCCCACCTAAAATAACATCCTTTGCTTCTTTATATAATTGTTCTGATTTTTCGAATCCCATGAAAGAGAACCTCCTAATATCCAACGTTTTAACAAAGATGATTGTACCATGAACAATGAGAAAGCTTCATCTTTATAAAGCAAAACCTGTCCTAATCACTCCCATACCTTCATAAAATAATGTGGAGGTGATTAAATGGATATCCTTTTTTTTAGTATCATAATTATTACTGCCTTACTGGGGATCTTTGGAAGTGTCGTATTATTAATCCGTCACCAACCTGAGGGAGGGAGAAGAATTTCGTTTCAACACTTTATCATGCTCTTAGCGGTATATGCGACGGTTATGTTAGGATTTGGAATTCTTTACATGAGCCTTGAATTACTAGGGGTCCCTCTTTTGAGAGAAGGGAAGGACATACAAACGGAATCCTATTTGCATTTAATAGAAGATGTTCTTTACTTCAGTGCTGTTACATTGCTGACTGTCGGTTATGGCGACATTATTCCTCAAGGGATTGGGAGATGGATAGCGATTATTCAAGCACTCATTGGTTATTTGTTACCAGCGGCTTTTGTCATCACAACTGTCGTTCACTATGATAAGTCCAAAGAAAAACGTGTCGATCGTTTGTAGCGAACCTCTAAATTGGGTATGATGAAGAGAGACTATACTTGAGGAGGAACAATGAATGACATTAGAAGTAGGACAAACAGTTCCAGATCGAACTTTAAAGGCAACGAATAATAAAGAGGTTACTCTTTCAGATTACCGTGGTAGATATGTGGTTCTTTATTTCTATCCTAAAGATATGACACCAGGCTGCACGACAGAAGCTTGTGATTTCAGGGATAACCATGAAAGTTTCAAAGAATTAGATGCGGTTATTTTAGGGGTAAGTCCAGATCCAGTAGCACGTCATGAAAAGTTTATTGATAAACATGATTTGCCCTTTGAATTACTAGCCGACGAAGAACATGAATTAGCCGAAGATTTTGGTGTGTGGCAACTTAAAAAGAACTTTGGAAAAGAATCCATGGGCATTGTCAGATCGACCTTTGTGATTGATAAAGAAGGGAAACTTATTAAAGAATGGCGCCAAGTCAAAGTGGAAGATCATGTAGCGGAAGCTTTAGAGTTCTTGAGAGAGGACTCTAAATAAGAAAAACGCGTAGCGTCTTTTATTAAATACAGCGTGATCTTTCGAGGGAAACACAGTCTCACTAAAAACTGAGCATTTTATAAATTCTTTAAATTAAAAAGAAGCAAGACCGACTAAAAGCGGTTTTGCTTCTTATTTTGCGATTAATACGGCAGATGTCCAATTAAATAATGGGTTTCTTAATTGAAGTTTTTCTCGTCGACAATTTCATTTTTGTGGTTATAGATAATAAGCTGACTTGGTGTATTGTCTTGTGCTACCTTTTCACCAGCTTCAATTGCTTCAGTCATTTTATCAAATTCCTTTTCGGGTGCTACATCTTCAATTTTTAAAAACCATGCGTCAGCATCTTTATTTGGTCTAACTGTATATTTTTTCATTTAAAAAACACTCCTTATAACATTAATTTAACTATATTTTTCTATTTCCCACCCCATTTCCGGATTAAACGTTACTTTTTCTGTAAGGTTGAAAAAGTAATCGCATTAGGAAGTTTAGAGAAGTGACTTTGAATAGCTTGCAAAAAGGGAGGCTGTTGCCGTTTAATCAGCTATGTTAATATTAAAGGTAACAATTGAGATTAAAGAAGAAGGTCAATAATCGTTGTTAGATTAGAAAAATACGGGTGATATTCTAGCATCTGATGATTCAATCATCTATGGAGAAGATTTAGAAGAACGTTACATTGAAGTGGCTTCTAACATGAAATGGATAGCGATAATCTCTGCAGAATAGGATCTAATTCCATTCCAAAAGATTATTTTTACTAATACAAAGAGGCTTCATGCTATCCCAATTGCTGAATATACTATTAACGCAATGTTTTAAGTGTCTAGACAAAATGGAGAGATGGTTAATTCGAAAGTAAAAAGAATAGTCTGTCCACGTGTAAGCGAGCTCTATGGGAAACAATGGATATATTTGGTGCTGGAGTAATGGGTCGGGGATAGAAAAACTACCGAAAGCATTTGGAATGCATGTAGCTGAACTAACTCGCATTGGTAAAGAAAGGGAGTCATTTGACTCAATTATTACGTATAATGAGCTACCTGTTATGCTAACTGCTGCTAATTTTTAGTATTAGTGCTGCTCAAAAAAGAAACCTATAACATATTGTTTAAGTAGCAGTTTGATCAATAAAATCTGCAAGTAAATTGAAATAAGACGTATATTAATTTAATGGATCCATCAAAAGAAACTAATATTTGAAAAAGGGGGTCTTACGAATGAAACTAATGGTCTGTGTTGTCCAAAATTATTATCGGGATGTGCTAGAGGAAGGTTTAAAAGAAAATGGTTATCGTATGACAGAATTAGCGAGTAGCGGAGGTTTTTTAAAACGGGGCAATACTACTTTTTTAATTGGGATTAAGGACACGGATATTGAGAATCTGAAAGAAAGAATGAAAGAAATTTGCTTAGCCTATGAAAAAAAGAAAGGGAAGAGCAAGGGACCATCCAGCAGATATATATCTTTTTTAATTCAAGCAAAAGATGCACTGCCTCTTATGCAACAAGAAAAAAACCCCTTGAATAAATAGAATTGGAATAAAGCGCTGTTAGGTTGTTTCGATTGACAAGAATTCATTAAGTTATGTATACTAATTGTAAAGATTATAAAGTGATAATGTTTATGGTATATTTTAATTACAGAATATATATTATAGTACGGTCTAGTTTTAATTAGAAGAGGTGATATCAATGGAAAACCATCGACTTGAAGATGCCCTGCTCTCACTAAAAAGCACGAAGGTTCGAATGACCCCTCAAAGGCATGCAATATTAGAATACTTGCTCAGTGCTCGTAGTCATCCAACTGCAGATGATATTTATAAAGCTTTGGAAACAAAATTTCCTAATATGAGTGTTGCTACTGTCTACAATAATCTCCGAGTTTTTAAAGAAGTAGGCTTAGTGAGAGAATTAACATATGGTGACTCATCTAGTAGGTTCGATAGTAACACCACTGATCATTATCATGTGATTTGTCAGGACTGCGGGAAAATTGTTGATTTTCATTACCCGGGACTCGATGAAGTGGAAACATTGGCGGAACACGTTACAGGGTTTAAAGTAACCGATCACCGTATGGAAATTTATGGGGAATGCCCAGAGTGTCAAAACCATCAAAAGCATTAAATTATAGGCTGGAGGGATGATCCTCCAGTTTTTTGTTGTTTTTGGAATAGAATCTTAAAAAGCGGGTAAGTGTCTATCTAGATTATTCTTTTAAAGCAGTCCTTTAGATATCCTATTAATACAAAGACTTTAAATTACTTGAAAAATAGCCTGAATCCCTTGTTATATAAAGGTTTCAGGCTCATTTTTTTACAACAAGGATTTATAAAATTATCAGTATTACAGAGATTGTTGTTTTCGTCGAACAGAAGGGCTCGAATCCGCTCTAGGCGGCTTCTTTCCGCGGGCGATGCTTCAGTTTCCTCGGGAAAGATCGTCCCTGCGGGGGTCTTCAGCTATTGCTTTTCCCACAGTCTCCACTCGAGCTTTTAAAAATCCAGGTTAAAGAAAGCAATTGCTTCTACTTTAAATTAGACGCTTAAGACGCTACGCGTTTTTTACATGCAGAACTGCTATTATTGCTCTTTCCTTTTTTTACGATTATATTTTTCGTCAAACTCTTTACCTTCTAAGTCTTTGTCGAGTGTTAAGGGCTCATTGCAATGCATACAAGCATCCACTCGACCTAGCATCTTGGTATATTTATTGCAACTAGGGCAGAGCACTTGGACTGTTTTAGACGATAGCATGCCAATCCAAAAATAAATACCAGTGCTAGCAATGATGGATAAAAATCCTAATAACATCAACAGAGTCATAATGAGTGGGTTAGCTTGGAAGAACAAACCTAAATACATCACAATAATTCCACCGAAAATTAGTAATAACGCGAACGTTCTTATTTTATTTATTTTATTTGAATATTTAACAGCCATATCAACGCCTCCTGAGAAGAAATTATATCATAATAAATGCACAGTGATAACAGATAAACGATTTCATATCATGTAAAAGATAATTTATCGAGAAAAAAGGGATTTTTTATGGTGTGTCGAAAATAAATCATATAAAGAGTATACATAGAGAATCAATATTTAGTGGAAATACCTTTAGTTCATATTAGGGGAGGAAAGTTATATGGATGATTTGCTAAGACAGTTGTACCAAGATCGAACAAGTGATGAACACACTTTAGGTATAATAGCCATGGAAAAAAGAAAAGGACAAGATGCAAACACAGATTACTTCGACGAAGTTTTACTTGTAATAGTAGATAATACAAAATTAAAATGGACAACTAAACATTATGAATATCAGGAAAAAAAGGTCGCAATGCATTTGGTGAATACTGAACAGTTACAAGATTGGCTCCTTAATAGTTCTAATAGGCGAGTGGTAAATTGGCTAATGACCGGAAAAGTTATATTTGATAGAAATGAATACATGAAGAAATTCAGAGAACAAATGAAAGAGTTTCCTATAGAAGAAAGGTTATTAAAGATAGGAGTAGAGTTTTCAAAATTGATTCGAAGATTTACGGATGGTAAAGGTCTTTTTCATGAAGGGCATTACTTAGACTCATATAATCACATTGTCCATGCACTTCATCACTTAGCGCGATTGTCAGTTATTGAACATGGTTTTTATCCGGAAGTAACGGTGTGGCAGCAAGTTAAAAAAATAGAACCTGAAATCCATAAGCTATATTTTGAATTAGTAATGGGATCAGAACCAATCGACAAGAAATTAGAGCTTCTGCTGATAGCTAATGAGTTTGAACTTGTTACTAAAACTAAATTGGGTAGTGCGCATCTTCTATCTATCATGGATGAAAAGGATTCACCGTGGACTATTGAAGAGTTGAAGGAACAAGTTTCTGTGAAAGATTATTCATTGGATCTTAGTATAATGCTTGAGTATTTAGTGCAAAAGGGATATATAGATGTTGCGAAAGCAGAGACAAAAGGAAAGGCAATTTTTCACAGACAGTATGTAGTAAATCACATTTCTAAAAATGATTAGCAATTAACTAATAAAACAGGCAGAAAAGGTGGCCATGACTAGGTCTCCTTTTCTATTTGATTAAGTATAGATATTGTCCCTTTCTTCTATATAAGACTGTTTTCTAAAATGCTGTTATTTTCAATTAGAATTAGGAAGGTACTGAATTCGCTGTAAGTAAACGGTTTTTTGAGGTAACGCTGCTTCCTTTTTAGATAGTGATCATTCTGTGGGGTCTATACCTGCTCCTGCGGTTACTCTTTTCTAGAGGATTGTTTGTTGCTATTCTTTATTTTTGTTACTTCAAGATTCTATTCGAAAAAAACACCTTTATATATTAACATTTATTTAATGAACGTTTACTCTATATAATTTATATGTTGTAAAAGAATATCTTTAAATATTTTTTAATAAAGTGTTGCATTACAACATGGATACGTGGTATATTATTTCTTGTCGCCATAAGTTGATTTGAAAAAACAATTGATTTCCTTGTTAGTACAAATGAAAATAGTTGTTGACATGATAACGATATAAGTGTTATGATGATTAAGTCGCTAAAAAAACGACATTGAAACTAGACTCAGGTAACACATTGAGTCACCCTAAGTTTTTACTCTTAGGAAATGACCTTTGAAAACTAAACAAAAAGCCAAGCAAAGTGGGATATTTTA